>CAIPLJ010000120.1 GCA_903865885.1 uncultured Actinomycetes bacterium
TACCCATCACTGATAGACTTCGAAAAAGTTCGCGCTATCTGCGATGAAGTTGGCGCAATTATGTGGGTAGATGCAGCGCACTTCATTGGACTAGTTGCGGGCAAAGCGATTCCTTCACCAGTTCCATATGCAGATGTTGTCTCCTTTACAACACATAAAGTTTTGCGCGGACCTCGCGGTGGCATGATCCTGACTAAGGCAGAACATGCAGCCGCGATTGATAAGGCGGTATTTCCTGGAATGCAGGGCGGACCGATTATGTCGGCAGTCGCGGGCAAGGCAATTGCACTCGCTGAGTGTGCAACGCCTGCGTATCAGAAGTATGCAAAGGAAGTAATTGTTAATGCTCAGACACTTGCGGGTGCACTTGAGGCCGAAGGAATGCGTGCGGTATCTGGTGGAACACAAACCCACTTAGCACTTATCGATATTCGCTCAACTGGCGTGAATGGCAAAGTTGCTGACGAACGTTGTGGGGCTGCAGGAATTGTTCTTAATAAAAACTCTATTCCTTACGATCCAGAAGCTCCTTCTGTTACTTCAGGTATTCGCGTCGGAACACCTGCGACGACTACGCAAGGAATGGGAACTCCTGAGATGGGAACCATCGCATCACTTATTGCTCGCGCAATTAAGACAGATGATGCGAGCAAGCATGCAGCGATTAAATCTGAAGTCCACGAACTCACTGCACGTTTTCCTATCTACCAGGCGTAACGAAGACATCTATTAGATGCGCGAGTACTTAGTCACACTGCTCTTGGCGGCAGCGCTCTGTTATCTCGTAACCCCCTTTGTCCGTAAATGGGCGCTGAAGTTTGGCGCAGTTGCACAGATTCGTACTCGTGATATCCATACAACCCCAACTCCTCGTTGGGGTGGCCTTGCGATGTGGATTTCGATGGCGCTCACATTTGCCATCGTTAATCACTTATCCCTCGTAGGAAAATCTTTTGGCCGTGAATCACTCGGAATATTTCTTGCAGCAACACTCCTCGTTGCAATGGGGTTAGTCGATGATCGTTTCGAACTTGATGCACTGACAAAACTTGCCGGACAAGCACTTGCTGCAGGAATCTTGTTGCTCTTTGGAATTCAAGTTCTCTGGCTTCCAATTAATGGAGTCATCACCTTGCCTCCGAGTATTGGTCAACTTGTCACGGTGATGATTGTGCTCGTCACCATCAACGCCGTGAACTTTATTGATGGCCTTGACGGTTTGGCAGCTGGAATTGTTGCTATCTCGGGAGCTGCCTTCTTTGCCTTCGCGTATTTGTTAGCGGTGATTTATGGCTTCAATCGCGCAGGTGCTCCATCGCTGATTACCGCAGTAATTATTGGGGTATGTATTGGCTTCTTGCCGCATAACGCCCACCCCGCCAAGATCTTTATGGGCGATTCAGGTTCGATGTTCTTAGGTCTATTGCTTGCAGCTTCTGCAATCACACTGACAGGCCAGATCGATCCCAATGCAATCTCTGCTGAAAAGTTGGGGCCAACGCTTCTTCCGCTCGCTCTTCCCTTTGCAGTCCTTGCAATTCCACTGATTGATTTATTCTCAGCAATTTTCAGGCGCCTGCGTGCTGGCCAATCTCCCTTTAGCTCAGATAAAGAACATATGCACCACCGAATTCTGCGCGCAGGCAACACACATCTTCGAACAACGCTGATTATGTATTTATGGACAGCAACGATTGCATTCCCTGTCGTTGTATCTGCATTTGCGCCCCTGTGGGCAGCGGCAATAACTGCAGGTCTCATGCTTGCATTCACAATCTTCTACTCACGAAATGGTGTTCAGGCAGATGACAAAGCAATCAAGTAACGAAGAACAACTTCTGCGCGGTGCGCTGGTTCCAACATTTATCGTTGGCATTATCGCAATCGGAGTATTTGGATTTCTCAAAGGTCTTTCAGGGCTCAGTGGCGCTCTTCTCGCACAGGCAGTTGTGCTGATTTATTTTCTCGTCCACATCTTTATCTCAAAAATTTCGCGCAATCTAGATCCCATGAGCACGATGGCACTTGCGATGTTTTCCTACTTTGCCAAGTTCTTGCTCCTTGGTGCATTTCTTTGGGCGCTGACTAAGTACACCTCGCGCACCTCAATCGATCGCACCAGCTTTGGTGTGAGTGCTATCGCTCTTACCTTTGCCTGGTTGGGTGGGGAGATCGCTAGTTATCTAAAGTTAAAAACTCATCTACCATTACCTCATGAACCAAGAACCAAGTAACCGCCGCGAAGAGAATGCGCTCTGGTCGATCTTCGGCTATCTCGTATCAGGATTGCTCTTCTGGGGCGGAGTCGGCTGGGCAGCAGACCACTTCCTCCACACCAAGTACTTCACCTTGGTCGGCCTCTTGGTCGGCATGGGCGGGGCTCTCTATCTCGTCTGGCTAAGGTTCGGGCGCGAATAGTTTTCCCATGGGGAAGTGACCAGACCCACGCGTGACCCGCTTCCCTTGGATTTCACAGGTAGCCGCTTTTCCACATAAGGTTGCCCTGCTTTGAGCGCTTCCCCAGCGTTTGGTCTATAACCCATAATTTCTTGAGGAGTGTGTGTGCGCGCGTTAGCTAACTTACACGCAGCAGGTGCTGGATTCGTCCCACCGAGCACCAACGACTTCAACCTCCCACCAATTTCTGATTCAGTTGCATGGCTTACTAAGCCTGTATTGCTCGTATTTCTCTCAGTCATAGTTGTATCAACATTCTTTGTACTCTCATCACGTAAGGCAGCGGTTGTCCCATCAAGGCTGCAATTTGCCGGAGAGAGCGTTTATGCATTTGTGCGTAATGACTTAGCTCGCGATGTTATCGGCCATGACTTTATGCGCTTTGTGCCGTATCTCTTCACCCTCTTTACCTTTGTTCTTACCAATAACATCTTCGGAATCGTGCCACTGTTGCAATTTCCTGCAATGTCGCACGTTGGGTTCCCTTACGTTTTAGCAATCTTCTCCTTCCTTGTCTTCCACTACGTTGGAATTCGCAAGCAAGGTCTTGGTAAGTACCTCAAAGAAATCGCATTTATGCCAGGCGTTCCACTGCCTGTCTATATCTTGCTAACACCAATTGAGCTTGCGACTTTCTTCATCGTGCGTCCATTGACGCTCTCATTACGTCTCTTTGCAAATATGTTCGCGGGCCACTTGTTGTTGCTCGTCTTCATTATGGGCGGTGATTACATGATGCATGATTCACATCTGATCATGAAGTTATTTAGCCCATTCTCATTTGCATTTGGTATTGCCCTGACATTCTTTGAATTTATGGTGCAATGCCTGCAGGCGTACATCTTTACCCTGCTCACAGCTCTCTACATCGCCGGCGCCCTTGCCGACGAGCACTAACAGCACATCTAATGCATCATCAAACGAAAGGTAAGAAAAAATGACAGGCACACTCAACCTGGTCGGTTTTGGCCTATCAGCAATTGGTCCAGCAATTGCAACAGGAATGATCTTCGCTGCGTACATCAACGGCGTAGCTCGTCAACCAGAAGCTCGTAGCGTTCTCCAGCCAATCGCGTTCCTTGGATTCGCGCTCGCTGAAGCTCTCGCACTCTTCGGTCTCGTTCTCGCATTCGTACTCTAATTAATAGAAAATAATTAGAGATCACAATGCGCTCATTTAATTTCGCTGCTGAGGCAGAGAAGGTCAATCCACTTATTCCGCATACTGCTGAATTAGTGGTTGGTGCGATTGCATTCACCCTTCTATTCCTCGTGCTTCGCAAGGCAGTTGTGCCAATGTTTGAAAAGGCATTCACAGCTCGCACCGAAGCTATCGAAGGCGGCATCGAACGTGCTGAGAAGGCGCAGCTAGAAGCACAGCGCGCTCTCATTCAGTACAACGAACAACTTTCATCAGCCCAAGGTGAAGCATCAAAGCTTCGTGAAGAAGCGCGCATTCAAGGCGCAACTATTCTCGAAGAGCTTCGCACTAAGGCACAGGAAGAAGCAGCGCGCATCACTGCCACTGCACACGCATCTATTGAGGCCGAACGTCAGCAGGCGATCACATCACTTCGCAATGAAGTCGGTGCACTTGCAGTCGAACTCGCATCAAAGATTGTCGGGGAAGCTCTAGATGACCAGGCCCGTCAATCACGGATCGTGGAACGCTTCATCGAAGATCTCGAAAAGTCCAAGTAGTTAAGTAAAGAAAGAAGAGAATGAGAATCCATCTCGGAGGAAGTAGCCGCCAGTCACTCGTGACTGCACGTGGCAAGCTCGATGCTGCCGTTAAGGGCGCAACAGCTGCTAACGCTTCTGAGCTTTCATCTCAACTCTTCTTTGCAGCAGATGTTCTCTCTAAGAACACTTCAATTCGTCGCGCATTTGCAGATCCTGCGCGTGATGCAGCCTCAAAGGGTGCACTCGTCAAAGATCTCTTCGCAAAGACTCTCGCAGCACCTGCCCTAGAAATACTCACATCTGTATCAACTCTTCGTTGGTCAGCTGCAGGAGACCTAGTACATGTTCTCGAGCAACTTGCGATTGAAGCTGAGGCATCTGCGGCCAATATCAACAATGAACTCGATCGCGTAGAAGATGAACTCTTCGAGACATCACAGCTCGTCGTCGATAACTTCGAATTGCGTAAAGCGCTTGTAGGAACTGGAACTCCTGAAGCAAAAGCAGCGCTTATTACTGAAGTACTTTCAAAGAAGGCATCACCTTCAACTGTGCGACTTGCAGCAGCGCTTGTCACAAGCCTTCGTGGCCGCAGTATCGAAGCCGCATTTGCTGACTATCTCTTCGGTCTTGCAAATCGTCGCAATCGTCTCATCGCGGTAGTCCGCGTTGCATCAAGCATTACAGATGCTCAGAAATCACGTCTTGCAACAGCTATTGAAAAGCAGGTTGGTCAGCCAATTCGCGTCAACATCGAGATCGAACCAGAAATTCTCGGTGGGGTATCAGTGCGATTTGCAGATGAACTTGTAGATGGAAGCGTTTCACATCGACTTGCTAGCGCCGGACGCGCACTAGCTGGAAATAAATAACAGGAATAAAGGGGAAACTCATGGCAGAGCTCAAGATCCAACCGAATGAAATTCGGGATGCCTTAGCGAACTTCGTTAAGTCATACGATCCAGGCACCGCGGCTCGTGATGAAGTCGGAACAGTAAGTCAGGCAGGCGATGGAATCGCTCGCGTTGAAGGACTTCCTTCAACAATGGCTAACGAACTTCTTCAATTCGAGAACGGCACACTAGGACTCGCACTGAACCTCGACGTGCGCGAAATCGGTGTTGTTATCTTGGGCGATTACGCAGGCATTGAAGAAGGAACATCTGTACGTCGTACAGGTGAAGTTCTCTCTGTTCCCGTCGGCGATGGATTCCTCGGTCGCGTAGTTGACCCACTTGGTCGACCAATCGATGGCAAGGGCGAAATTAAGCCCGATGCACGTCGTGCACTCGAACTTCAAGCACCATCAGTAGTTCAGCGCCAACCTGTTAAAGAGCCAATGGCAACAGGTATCAAGGCAATCGATGCAATGACAGCAATCGGTCGTGGACAGCGTCAGCTCATTATTGGTGACCGTCAGACAGGTAAGACTGCAGTTGCAATCGACACAATTATTAACCAACGCGAAAACTGGCTGACAGGCGATAAGAAGAAGCAGGTTAAGTGCATCTACGTTGCTATTGGTCAGAAGGGTTCAACGATTGCATCTGTACGAGGTGCTCTCGAAGAAGCTGGCGCAATGGAGTACACAACAATCGTTGCATCCCCTGCATCAGATCCTGCTGGCTTTAAGTACCTCGCTCCTTACACCGGTTCTGCATTTGGTCAGCACTGGATGTATAACGGTGAGCACGTTCTTATTGTTTTCGATGATCTTTCCAAGCAAGCTGAGGCATACCGTTCAGTCTCATTGCTTCTTCGTCGCCCACCAGGCCGCGAAGCGTATCCAGGAGACGTTTTCTACTTACACTCACGTCTTCTCGAGCGTTGCGCAAAGCTATCCGATGAACTCGGTGGCGGTTCAATGACTGGTCTTCCAATCATTGAAACAAAGGGAAATGACGTTTCAGCGTTTATTCCTACAAACGTAATTTCAATTACTGATGGACAGTGCTTCCTTGAAACAGATCTCTTTAACGCTGGCGTTCGCCCAGCGATTAACGTGGGTATCTCAGTTTCTCGTGTTGGTGGTTCTGCACAGACTAAGGCGATGAAGAAGATTGCCGGACGTCTGCGTCTTGACCTTGCACAGTTCCGTGAGCTCGAAGCATTCGCTGCCTTCGGTTCAGATCTTGATGCTGCATCAAAGGCTCAACTCGAGCGCGGTGCACGTATGGTTGAACTCTTGAAGCAGGGTCAGTACTCACCATATTCACTCGAGCGTCAGATTGTTTCAATCTGGGCAGGCACAACAGGCAAGCTCGATGATGTTGCTGTTGCTGATATCCGTCGCTTTGAAACAGAACTTCTCGACTTCATTGGTCGCGAA
>CAIPLJ010000121.1 GCA_903865885.1 uncultured Actinomycetes bacterium
CCCGTAGCCCAATGGCAGAGGCAGAGGACTTAAAATCCTTCCAGTATCGGTTCGAGTCCGATCGGGGGCACCACATTGTGTGTTTTCGCACCTAGGATTCTCGAGTGCAGCCAAGGCAAATGAAAACGATTAGCGGTCTAATCAAAGCTACTCATTTTGGTCCAACAGTTCTTGTTGTAACCATTTCATTCTTTTTATCTCGAATGCAATATTCGGTACCTGATTCATTTCGTATTGCTATTGCCATATTGGCTGGACAATGTGTCGTAGGCTGGACAAATGAACTTGTTGATTATCCACTTGATTCTGCAGCGGCTCGGAGTAATAAGACACTAGTCGCTGGTTTGATAACGACCAATCAATTGAGAATTGCAATAACTATCACGCTGTTGGCGGCGCTACTTCTCTCGTTGGTAAGCCCACTGGGTGTGATTGGGACATTGGTGCACGCGCTACTGCTCCTGAGTGCAACCGCATATAACCTCTATTTGAAGAAGACTGTGCTGTCAGTTCTGCCCTATGTCATCTCCTTTGGCGGTCTTCCTTGGGCTGTGTATCTCAGCGCTGGTAAAAATCCACCACTGTGGCTCTATCTAGGTTTCATTCTCTTGTCATCCGCATTCCATTTCCTAAATGTCTTAAAGGATCTAGAGATGGATATTTCACAAGGGGTTCTAGGTTTACCGCAGAGAGTTGGAAAGAGAGCAAGTCTAGTTATTGCAGCGCTTTTAGTAGTTGCCTGGATAATCTTTCTACAGGTGTGAAGCGCGAGTTTCCGGAAGTCTTGTAGCGATAAGGGTTGCTGTTGCAATCAGTGCGGCGCTAAGAATAAATGCTGGTCTGAAGCCGTATCGATCAGAAATAAAGCCGAGAACGACTGGCGCAACCATTGCACCGCCATCACCCGACATTTGAAATAACCCGATTACCTGGCCGCCCTTTTTCTCGAGCACATCGCCAACGATTGATGCAGGAGCAGTAGAGAGAAATGCTCCACCGAGGCCAACGATTGCACTTGCTGCGATGAACATCCACGCATGAGTTGTGAATGCTATGGCAAGACAGAATGCGGTCACTAGAGATGCTCCTGTTACAGCTGAGAATCTGCGACCTTTGAGATCTGAGAGCTTGCCTGCTTTAAGAAGAAAGGCACCATTGAGAATTGTTGTGAGAGTAAATCCGAGCCCCATAAAACTTGGAGTGACTTTTATATCTTCAACCATAAAGAGCGGCAATATTGAGCGACTCATTCCAAAGAGAACCCATGACGTTGCAAATGAAAGTATTAAAGCGATGCGATAGGGCTTTAAAGCGAGTGCAGATTTGAGAGTAATGCTTTCGCGTTCTTCTTTAGCTGTCGGTTTTGCGGCGAGCGTGGAATTACGTAAGAGAATTGCACCGGATGCGCTAGCTCCAATAAGCAGAACGCCGTAAATCAAGAGTGGTGCACGTAGAGAGATCCCGGAGACGATACCGCCCACAACGGGACCTGCCATCATTCCAACTAAGAATGATCCGTTATAGAGAGATTGAGCTCGTGCACGATGATCATCATCGACTGCGCGAATTAGTATCGAACCTGCTGCAACTGAAAACATTGAAGATCCCAGTCCGCCGACAGCACGAAATATAAGTAGCTGGTCATAGCTCTGTGCCATACCCGCTGCAAATGATGTGAGTGAAACAAATCCGATTCCGACCGAGTAGATAATTCGCTCACCAAAGTGATCAACAAGCTTGCCCGAGATCAGTCCTGATCCAAAGCGAGCAAAGGCAAAGGCAGAGATGATCGCGCCTACTTGTGCGTTGTTGACTCCAAAGGATCGAGCAAAGAGCGGGATTGTTGGAGCGATGATTCCAAAACCAACTGCAACAAAAAAAGAGGCAAAAACAAGAACACCAACCTCTCGCGGAAATTCCGCAAAGGGGTTGGTGAACTTATCTGTAAGTTTCTTAACCAAGTGCCTCGCCTGAAGCATCTTCACGAGCTTGTGCGTAATCAGCATTGGTACGAAGCGGTGCCTCGCGCAAGAAGAGTGCGAAGACAAATCCGATAGCAACAACTGGTGCAGCAACGTAGAAGACTACGTGGAATGAATCCACGAAGGCGTTAAGTGCTGTGACCTTTATTGCTGGTGGAAGAGTTTGCAGAACTGCTGTGTTGTTCTGAATTCCAGCAAGTTGCTTCGGATCAAAGTTAGCAACAGCGCCAGGATTCTTCGCAGCAAGTTCTGTGAAGTTGAGTGTGAGGTAATGAGCAACTCGGTTTGTAAGAATTGTTCCGAAGATTGCTGTACCGAATACTGAACCGAGTGAGCGGAAGAAGGTATTAGAGCTTGTCGCAACGCCCATATCTCTGAAATCCACTGAGTTCTGCAGAGCGATAACAATTGTCTGCATGGAGAGACCAAGGCCAGCACCGACCATGATTGCATAGATTGATAGCTGCCAATATGGAGTGTCAATCTGCAAACGAGTCATCGCCAAGATTCCTACCGCCATGAGTGCGGTTCCAGCAATTGGGTAACGCTTGTAATGACCGTGCTTGGTTATCAACTTACCGCTGATTATTGAAGTCGAAACAATTCCGAGCATCAAAGGAATCAACTTAAGTCCCGCAGAAGTTGCTGAGTAACCCTTCACGACCTGCATGTAGAGAGGCAACATAACAATTGCACCGAACATACCTGCACCGATGATTGCACCAAGAATTGATGTCAATGAGAAGGTGTGGTTCTTAAATAGGTAGAGAGGAAGGATTGGCTCGACAGCTTTTGATTCCCAATACAAGAATGCAACAGTAAGAAGAATTCCGATAACCAAGTAGCTAATGGTGCGTGAATCTGTCCAACCGTTTTGTGGGCCATAGATTGAAACTGAGAGAAGAGTTGTCACAACAGCTGCAACTAGAAGGAGAGCGCCAAGATAATCGATCTTATGTTCGCGCTTTACCTTAGGAATATGCAGAACTGCAGATGTGATTGCAAGTGCTGCGATACCGAATGGGAGGTTTATGTAGAAAATCCAACGCCATCCTGTAACGCCGAGAATTTTGTGGTGATCTGAGAAGAAGCCGCCGAGAAGTGGGCCGGCAACTGATGAGAGACCCCAGACCGCGCCGAAGTAACCCTGGTAACGACCACGTTCGCGCGGAGGAACGATGTCACCAATAATGACGAAGGTAAGGGCCATCAAGCCGCCTGCACCAAGTCCTTGAACTGCGCGAGTTGCAATCAACTGAGACATGTTCTGCGAAGCACCAGCTGCAAATGAACCAATAAGGAAGGTCACGATTGCAAACTGGAAGACAATGCGTCGACCGTATAGATCAGAGATCTTTCCGTACAAAGGCGTTGATGCAGTTGAAGTTAGAAGATAGGCGGTAACGACCCATGTGTAGTGGTCGAGACCGTTGAAATCTTCAACGATGCTCTTGAGAGCGGTTGAGACGATGGTCTGATCGAGGGCAGCAAGAAGCATTCCTGTCATCAAACCGCTGAGAATAATCATGATCTCGCGGTGCGAGAATTGCTTTGATGGCGCGTTTGTAGTCATAGGCGGTAAGTTTACTGTGTGAAATCAGTAATGGCAGAACAACTCGTTAAGACGTATGACAAAGGCAGAGTTCGCGCACTTGATGGCCTCAGCCTTGATGTAGAAGAAGGCACTGTTTTGAGCGTGCTTGGACCTAATGGTGCGGGTAAGACAACCGTGGTGCGCATTCTCACAACGTTATTGCGACCAGATTCTGGCAGCGCGAGCGTTGCAGGTATCGATGTCATAAAGAGCCCTGAGAAAGTTCGCGAAGTCATTGGGCTATCGGGTCAATATGCAGCGGTTGATGAAATTCTTACTGGCTACGACAACCTTGTGATGTTCGGTGAGTTGTATCACCTTGGTAAGAAGCAAGCAGTTGTTCGTGCAAATGAATTACTCGAACGTTTCTCTCTGACAGAGGCAGCAAAGCGCCCTATCAAAACATACTCAGGTGGAATGCGTCGCAGACTAGATCTCGCTGCATCCTTAATCGTCAAACCAAAAGTTTTATTTCTCGATGAACCCACAACAGGCCTTGATCCACGTGGTCGCCAAGAGATGTGGGGAGTAATTCAAGAGCTCGTCAAAGGTGGAGTAACTCTTCTTCTCACAACTCAATATCTTGAAGAGGCCGATCAGTTAGCGGATGAGATCGCAGTGATTGATACAGGAAAAGTTATCGCTCGCGGCACATCTGATGCGCTCAAAAAACAAGTTGGTGGCGAACGTCTTGAAGTCGTAGTCGAACAAGTACATGTTGCAAAGACGCTAGAGATTGTTGCAGCAGTCAGCGGAAATAAAGCAACACTTGATGAAGGTCTGCGACTCATCTCAGCACCTGTATCTACGGGCTCTGCGGCGCTCTTCGAAGTTTTGAAATCACTCGATAGCGCTGGAATCCATGCACTCGATGTGGGGCTTAAGCGCCCATCACTGGATGATGTTTTTCTCTCACTCACCGGCCATGCCGCAGAAGAGAAGAAGGCTGAAATTGAAGAGAAGAAGAGAGGCAGAAAATGAGCGCAGTTAACGATGTCGCAATAATTACTCGTAGACAGCTTCTGCTGCTTACTCGAGTCCCTGAAGTCCTCATCTTCTCGACAATTCAACCTGTGATGTTTGTACTTCTCTTCCGTTTTGTATTTGGTGGCTCAATTAGTACGGGCCAACCTGGGGGATACGTGCAGCTTTTAATGCCAGGAATCTTCGTGCAAACCGTTGCATTTAC
>CAIPLJ010000122.1 GCA_903865885.1 uncultured Actinomycetes bacterium
AAGAGTTCACGCTCAACCTTCTGCGCGAGGTTCTTGAGGGTGCGAACTTTCAGGTGGAGGCGGTGACGTCGGTAGCTGAGGCGATTGCGCTGGTGGGTTCATTTGATCCGCATGTGGTGATTACAGATTTGAACTTTGGTGTGGGGCCAAGCGGGGCTGACTTGTTGCAGTTCGTGGAGAAGGAACATCCGTGGGTGGGCAAGGTTGTGCTGACATCGCATGCATCTCCCGCGCTTGCCATTCCTAATGGTGTGGCTATTCCGGCTGGGGTTACATATCTCGTTAAATCTGAGCTGGGTTCAATAACTGAGCTTGTGCATGCAGTCGAGGAATCCATTTCGAATACCGCTACAGCTTCGGTGCGGCCAGTGATGGAAAATGATCGAATTATTATTAGCGCTTCTCAAGGTGAAATCCTGTTAATGCTGGCTGAGGGCTTTACCAATGCGGCGATTGCTCGCAAGCGCGGGACATCTCTGCGGGCAACTGAGACGTTGGTCCAGAGAACTTTCGCGAGCCTCGGGATTAAGAGCGATGAAGATTTCAATCCTCGAGTCTTGGCAGTGCGCATGTGGCAGCAGGGCAAGGTAGTTGTGAAGTGAAATCTGCTCTTCAAAAGTTTAGGTATGCAGCGACTGGTCGCTGGGCTGTCTCGATCCGAACGTATGTGGTTCTGGTTTTTCCCTTTGGTTTTCTCACATCAATCGAGCGTGAGCAGTTACTCAACGGAGTCGGACTTACACGTGCTGCAACTATTGCACTTGCTGGAGAAGTTGCTGCAGGTTTCTATCTCTTCCTTATGCAGAACTTTCTCCTTGCTAATCGCAAGACCGAGCTTCAATCTTTGCTGCGCTGTCTCTTTGTCTGGTTTTCCACTGGGTTAGTGCGAGGAATCTTTACCGCGTTCTATGCAGTGTGGGCTTTTGGGTATGGTCTGAATTTATCGGTGCGTATTCCCTCTGCTTCTATTTATACGACAGGTGCCATGGCGCTGACCGCCTTCTACTTTGGAAGTATTGATCGGCGGCGCATTCAGACTCAGGCTCTGAACACTCTTGGGGGCGTCTTAGACCAGGAGCGTGCTCAGCTAGATCTGCTTGAGGCGGGCAATAGAAGAGAAGTTCTATCCGTCTTTGAAGCGCAATTGATGCCACAAGTGGTCGCACTGCGCTCAGGTATTCAGAAGTTACTAGCAGGGCGAAATGAAAATGAAGAGCGAGAACTGCACAGCCTTTTAATTCAGAGTCAGGAAATTTCACAGGCTCTCAATCGACAGAAAGATGAATACGAGGGCGATCGCAAGGCACATTCAGATCAATATAACTCTGAGTCACAATTGCCCTACTGGTCTCACCTTGTTCCAAAAATTATCTCTATACGCCTGACTTTTATCCTTATGGTTTTAGGTGCGACATCTGGGCAGTTTGCACGTAACGGAATGAAGGGCGTGGTTGCAGGAATGTTAGGGGCAATATTTGTCGTCTCACTATTGGTCCCAATCTCACTTCTCATCAAAAAGAGTTCAATCAACAGAAATCTCCTGCTACTCCTTGGTTTTGCCGGAGCGTTCTCGGTGCAATATTTCTTCAATCTAGTGCAGCCAACTCTGGGCTTTCATCTCGACCATCCTTATGTGCCTTGGTATTCAGGAATTAAATCTGTCTACGGGGTCTATGTGGCATCTGTTATTGCATCCATGTTGGTCCTTACTGGCCGAGAATTAGAAGGTGCGCACGTTCAAGGTTCCAATCTGCGCGATGCCTTGAGCACTCTTAATTTTCGTAATGATGCGATTGAGAAATCACTCTTCGATACGCGCTTTGGAACGCTGCAAGGAAAGATTGCCGGTGTGACTATGGCGCTTCACTTAATGGGTTCCCAGAGTATGGGCGAGATAAGTTCAGATCGTAAGAAAGAGCTCTTGGAAAGTGCTAACAATCTGTTGGGTGAGAGCATGCGCACAATCGAATCGATGAGTTTGAAGACGATATGAGTCATAAATCTATTTCCGACGAAATCCGAGAGGTCGTGCGGTTACTGCCGCCCCAGCTTGTAAGCACAACTGTCTTTAAGTGGACATACCCATTCTCGATTTTTTTAGCGGTGGCAACGACTCCAGTCAAGATCTCTGGGGCTAAAGAACTTCTCTTATGGATACTTTTAGGTTTCCTTGCCCACAGCGCTATGTATCCCTTTGTCTATTATGCAAAGACTGTAAAGAAGCTTTCAGATCAATTTCTACTTGTCATCCTCATGGGCATTGCTCGTGGCTCTGTGGTTGGGCTGATAGCTCCACTGATGGGACTACACGACTCACTGCCAGTACCGCAACGTATTTATAACTCCACCTTGGCAGTTTTCTATTGGATGCAGGCAGGCGCGGTTATTGTTCAATACGGTGCGATTTTTAAAGAGACTGTGAAGAAATTGCTGACTGAAATCCTTGAGAAAGGTATCGTCAATCTTCCTGAAGTCGCTAAGAGTTCTACGAGCGAGCTCGTGACAATTATCGGCTACCTGCAAGAGAAGATAATCAAGACTGTTGGTAGCAAACCTTCTCGCGCTGAGATTGAACAGGCATCATCTGAAATCGATTCACTCATTGACACCCACATTCGCCCGCTCTCACAATCTGGCTGGAAAGATGGAAATCTGGTCTGGATTCGTGCTGGGTTCTTTGCCGTTCTTCGCAGAACAATCACAAATCAAAAGATTCCTGTTATTCCGGTAATAGTTCTGACATTCCCATTTTCCCTAGTCGTTCAGATCACCCGAATTGGATTTTGGGCAACAGTTGTCGTGCAGCTGACATGGATAACACTTGTAGTGATCTTGGATCGATTTATTTTGCCTCAAGTCGGTATCGAACGTGGATATGCCAAGATGAATCTTCTTTTTCTGGCATCGTTGATCATTCTGATGTATCCAGTCACATTTACCGTACAAGCCCTGCTTCCATTTGGTACCCCTACATCGCAAACGGCGATGGTTTTAGGTTACCTCATCAGTTCTGTTACACAGACTGGATTCTTTCTCATCGGTGCGATGCTCTTCAGCATTCAAAGCGATCAAGGGTTTGCCTTTCAATTCCTAAGCGACATCATCAAAAAGGGCGAGCTAGAAGAACTTCTGAAGCAGACTCAGAGTGGAAACTTGGATTCAAAATTTGCGCAATATGTGCATGCAGAAGTTCAATCACAACTTCTTGCCTGCAAGTTGCTGCTCTTAAAAGCTGCCGAATCAGATTTTGAACTATTCCCACCTGAGATAACTAAGCAGATCATCGACCGCATGGAGAAGATCAAGGCTCCATACCTGCGTCCGGTAGCTCGCATCACATCTGATCGCGTGCAGGAGCTTTCGCAATCCTGGCTCGGTTTGGCAGATA
>CAIPLJ010000123.1 GCA_903865885.1 uncultured Actinomycetes bacterium
ATTGCGCTTTTAAGGCGCTGGCTCGCATCAAGCGGGTTCCCCAGTGGAGTCGCTGCAAGAACTAGGGCCATATGCGAATCATCCCATATTCTTCAATCATGTTTGCAGCGATTGCTCCCGTCGTTATCGCACTCATCTCATTCTTTCTTCGCGTAATTCATCTTGGGCGCATCAATACTTTTATCTTTGATGAGCTCTACTATGTCGATGGCGCTCGTGATCTTCTCAAATACGGAGTCGAAGTATCGGGTTCAAAACCAGAGTTTGTAGTTCATCCTCCTCTTGGAAAGTGGCTGATTGGATTAGGAATCAAACTCTTCGGAGATAACGGATTCGGCTGGCGCATTACATCTGCTTTGGTTGGTTCGCTCATGATTCTTCTCATCGCTCGCATTGCTCATCGCCTCTTTAGAAATACCTTTCTTACAGCTCTCGCTAGTGCGCTTATGGCACTCGATGGCTTGGCACTTGTGCACTCTCGTACAGCACTTCTAGATAACTTCTTAGCTTTCTTTATTCTCCTTGCAACGTATCTCTTTCTTACTCGCAGATATTGGTGGACTGGTATTGCACTGGGTTGTGCTATGGCGACAAAGTGGAGCGCGTTGTATTTTGTGATTGCATTTGGAGCGATTGGTTTATACCGAGCATTTACTCACCACAGTGGTCGCGCACTTATCAAGCCAACACTGCAACGCATTGCTCAATTTGGATTAATCCCATTAACTGTCTACATCTCATCGTGGATCGGTTGGTTCACAAGTAATCGTGGTTGGGATCGCCAGTACTCATCAAATATATTTATATCGTTTATCTACTATCACCAGCAAATGTTGGCCTTTCACACAGGGCTTGTGCAGCGACATTCATATCAAGCAAATCCATGGAGCTGGTTGATCATGGCTCGCCCCACTTCGTTCTACTACGAGACCCCCAAAGGTTGCGGCTCTCAAAGTTGCTCACAGGAAATACTTGCTCTGGGAACACCAATACTCTGGTGGCTCGCAACGGCTGCAGTAATTGTTGTCATTGGTTTATGGATACGAAGTGTTGCCGTTAGACGAATGGATCCAGCACTCTCATTGATTGTTACAGGAATGGCTGCTGGATATCTGCCATGGTTCTTCTTCCAACGCAGAACAGTATTTTCATTTTATGCAATTGCATTCGAACCATTTCTCATTCTTGCACTTGTCTATTGTGCACGCTCAATCATGAGTAGCTATGGAAAAAGTGGAGAAATAGTAGTTATTTCACTATTGATATTGATAGCAGTCAATTTCATTTACTTCTTGCCACTTTATCTAGGCGACTTAATTACCTACGATGCTTGGCATGCCAGAATGTGGTTTAGTAACTGGATTTAAAACTATTCGTTAACTGCTCTGATTTCACGCAGTCTTTCAACTGCCTCATCTGCAAGCTGTTGATCAAATACTTCATCTCGTGAAGGCGCAGCTGCTGCAAGTGCTTCTCGCTCGATTCGTTGTTGTTCTTCAGACCATTTGCCTGGTTCAGTTAAATCAATAATGCGCTTTGAGGCAACTGCCTTTGGAGCATTGACATATGTTGGGACAGGAATCTCATTTGGTTGCCATTCAGCGCGAGATTGCGCAGTGCCTTTAGGTAGAAGAGTTACGCCAGTGAGTTCGCGTTCTGAAAGTGGAACCCAATGATCTTGATTGACGGCAATGTGAGAATGTGACTTGGTTGTGAGTACTTCGGACAAGTTGGTATGTGAAACACCTTCAGTTGTACGGTGCAGTTGATCAACACGACGACGTTGGATTCGTTCGCCATTTACCTGTCGGCGTACGTGCGCAATATAAATAATTCCTGCAGTCACAGGAATAGCGATTGCGATATATGAGAATGTTTGCATTGCCGCACCTACCGTTGTGAGAATGAGAGAGGTAAAAATTAAAGTGACGATAATTCTGCGTCGCATTAGTTGTTGCGCCACACGGCCTGCGCGATCGACATCGGTGTAAATAGCTCCGCTTCCGATAAGCGCTCCTGGCGTTGAACTTGCAACTACACGAAGTGCGCTCTTATAACGTTCGACGCTCTTTCCAGAGAATTCATTCTTATTGTGCACCCAGCGAGGCAGGAAGTAGGCAACCCACATCCCGATAATTGCTAGATAAATGATTCCTGAAGCCATGATGGGTAAAGGTTAGAGGGGTGGCACCGCAACCCTGTGGATTTCAAGGGGGGTTTACTGAATTAATTCATTGTTCTTAACGAAGCAGATGTGATCTCTCCACGCTCCATCAATATGCAGAAATGCTTTGCGCTGGCCCTCCATGACGAATCCTGCTTTCTCAGCAACTCTGCAGGATGCTGCATTCTCTGGGCGCACATTGATTTCAATGCGATGGAGCCCGAGTTCTGAAAAGCCAAAGCCAGATATCAACTTCACTGCTTGGGTTGTTAAACCTTTATTGGCAAAGTTGCGGTCTATCCAATAGCCAATGTGTGCACCTCGTAGCGCTCCATACATGACTCCGCCCATTGTTACCTGGCCAACGAGGTTTGCACCGCTCCACATAAGGAATGAATATGACCGCCCAGCTCTTGCTTCATGATTCAGTGAGCGAACCATCTGGTAAAAAGTTGGACGCTCTGATTGATTTTCATTGGCTGGTGAACCAAAGGGAAGTTGAGGAAGTGTGGCCTCCCATGGAGTGAGCCACTCTTTATTTTCTGCTCTGACCTGGTTCCACTTATCGCGATCTCGAAAACGCGCAGGGCGCAGAGTTATCTCATCGCTTGCTAAGACGACGGGCCACGTATCCATGGTTATGTTTTAAAGGTATCGACGTTCGAGAACAACTACAGTTACTTGTGCGCCCGCTGGAAGATTGGTTTCGCCTTCAGGAACTGCGATAAATGAGTTTGCATCGGAGAGCGTTGCCTGTTCATCTTGTGATGCAAGCGGCAGTACTGACTTTCCATCTTCACTCAAGATCGCGCGAACATAAGATCGATCACCGCCCGATGATGTCAGGGCCTTCTCAAGCTTTGCCTTCACTGATGGCCGGTGAATATTTGCAGTCCCTAACATGGTGCGAATCATGGGGCGGACTAGAAGTTCAAAGGAGATGTAAGCGGCAATCGGATCGCCTGGAAGAGTGACAACAGGAGTCTTGTCAGGACCGATGACTCCATAGTTATGGCGACCACTTGATTCAATCGCGATCTCAACTGTTGTTATCTCGCCAATCTTTTCGAGTGTACGAGTAATCAGATCAAAGGAATCATCATTGCGTTCGCCGCTGATAATGATGAGGTCTGCCCGAACAAGTTGATCTTCAATCACGCTCTGCAGTTGCGATTCATCATCGGGAATCGAGTGAACGCGATAAGCAACAGCACCAACTTCGCGAACAGCTGTAGTCAGCAACCATGAATTTGTCTCGTACTCCTCATCTTGCTTGAGAGGTACTCCGGGTTCAACAAGATCAGGTCCTGCGGAGATGACAACAACGCGTGGATGAGGGCGCGTTGGAAGGTGATCGAGTCCGATGGATGCGGCAAGACCAATCTGCGTTGAGCGGATTCTGCTGCCTGACTTCATGACGAGTCGTTCGCCAGCAAAAATATCTTCAGCTAGCGTCGCATCATGCGCATCAAGAAGTGGCATATCAAATGGTTCGAGCGGGCGGCACAAATCTAAGAGTGAGGTAAGTACTTCATCTACACGCACACGTTCTGACATAATCACTAACCTTACTTCCAGACGAGTTACTTCTAGGGGATTTACATGGGTATGCGCGAAGAAAAGAGTTCACTTCGCACTCGCTACCGCCGAGAACGTAACGAGCGTTACATCGAACATAGTTTTGACTATCTCGCTACTTCACCGGAATTTCTCAAGGCAAGTGTCATCGCAAGTTATATGTCCTATGGAGATGAACCCGATACACGTCAACTCAATCTTGCTCTGATCAAAGCCGGAAAAACTCTTCTTCTACCGCGAATTAACGGTGAGGATCTCGAGTGGGTTCAGTGGAATGGTAGCGAAGCTGAACTTCAGCAGAAGAAGATGATCAGTGAACCAAGTGGACCTGTATTTACCAATCTTTCAACGATTGAAGTCATTGTTGTTCCTGCGCTTCGTATAGATAGAAGTGGCTATCGATTAGGGCAAGGTGGCGGTTACTACGACCGTGCACTTCCACACCTTTCTGCATGGAGCATTGGACTTATTCATCCTGATGAAATTTCAGGCGAAGATCTGCCTCGCGAGGATTGGGATATTCCATTACATGCAGCTGCAACACCAGATTTAG
The DNA here is from genome assembly GCA_903865885.1 of uncultured Actinomycetes bacterium. Lineage (GTDB taxonomy): Bacteria > Actinomycetota > Actinomycetes > Nanopelagicales > Nanopelagicaceae > Planktophila. The sequence continues at coordinate 4,296 of CAIPLJ010000123.1, forward strand.
TACTTCGCTTTAGCTCTTAACTACGGAAGATTGCGCGCAATAACAATGCGTTGAATCTGATTTGTGCCCTCATAAATCTGAGTCAGCTTTGCATCACGCATCATGCGTTCGACTGGATAATCAGATACATAGCCATAACCACCCAAGATTTGTACTGCATCAGTGGTTACCTTCATTGCAACATCTGTCGCATATGTCTTGCTTGCTGCTGAAAAGAATTTGAGATCTTTATCGCCTCGTTCACTCTTGGCTGCAGCTGCATAAGTAATCTGTCGCGCTGTTTCAACAGCAATTGCCATATCCGCCAACATAAATTGCACGCCCTGGAAATCAAAGATCTCTTTGCCGAACTGCTTACGCTCGTGTGAATACTTCTTAGCGGTATCGAGCGCACCTTGTGCAATACCAAGTGCTTGTGCAGCGATGGTGATGCGAGTGTGATCGAGGGTATCCATTGCAAGTGAGAAACCTTTTCCGACTTCGCTTATACGGCGGTCATCTCCGATAGTGACATTATCGAAATACACCTCGCGAGTAGGTGATCCACGAAAACCCATCTTCTTCTCTGGCGCACCGAATGAGACTCCGGGATCTGATTTTTCAACAATAAATGCAGTGATGCCTTTAGAGCCAAGTGCCGGGTCGGTCTGTGCGATGACTGTGTAGAACTCTGAAACTCCAGCATTGGAGATCCATTTCTTGCTTCCATTGATAATCCAGCTCTCGCCTTTGCGCTCTGCCTTAGTTTTCAGTGCTGACGCATCTGAACCTGCTTCAGATTCAGATAAGCAATAAGAGAAACCTTTGCCTTGAGCAAGTGGTCTTAGCCAACGTTCTTTCTGCTCTGTGCTGCCACTTAAAATCAATGGAAGCGAACCTAATTTATTGACTGCAGGGATAAGTGATGAGGAAGCACAGACGCGTGCTACTTCTTCAATGATGATGCATGTCGCCAGTGCATCTGCTCCATCGCCACCGAATTCTGTCGGAACATGCGCTGCATAGAGTCCTGATTTAACGAGAGCATCATGAGCCTCTTGTGGATAGCGATGATCTTCATCTACCGCATGTGCATGTGGCGCTATTTCTTTCTCTGAAAGAGAGCGAGCACTTTCGCGAAGGTCGTTATATTCAGATGGAAGAGTGAAAATATCTTCGAGACTCATTCTGAAGCATTCCTTTGATCGCGTTGATGTAATTGGTTGAGATAATTATTGTATTGCGCCAATTCATCAGGCTCACCCATCGCTGCCATGCGCGCTTCATTGCGGTCGATGCGCTTTGCTTCACGACTGTCATCGCGCATCCACTGGATAAATGTGGCAATCAGAGCAAGAATTATTGGCACCTCGCCCATCGCCCATGCAATAGAACCAGCTGCATGTTGGTCGGCGAGTAAATCTCCGAGCCAAGGAGTTTTCAGCGATCCGTAAAAACCACCATCTATCAGAGTTGTTGTTGCAAGTAGTGCGATTGCAAAGAAGGCGTGGATGCTCATTGCTCCAAAGAGAATCACGATACGGACAAGGTGTGGAACCTTACGAGGATTGGGATCAATTCCAATGATGACGTGGAAGAAGAGAAAACCTGCAAGTATGAAATGAATATCCATGAAGAAATGACCTGCATGTGATTGCATCAAATTACCGAATAGGTTGGTGAAGTAAAGTACAAAGAGCGAGCCATCAAAGAGCGCCAAGGCAGTAAGTGGATTTGTCAGAATAACTGAATAACGTGAATGCAGAAGCGCAATCAGAGTTCCGCGCACTCCGCGTTCGTCATCTGTTCGACCTTGAGGAAGTGTGCGCAGAGCCAAAGTAATAGGTGCGCCAAGTACCAAGCCGATAGGTGCGAGCATTCCTAAGACCATATGCGCAATCATGTGATATTCAAATGAGAAGAGCGCATAAACACCAAGACCACCACTTGTTGCAAAATCAATTGCAGCGATGCCACAGGCAAATGCAATGGTTCGACCCACTGGCCAAGAATCTCCACGTTTTTTAAGAATCCAAACTCCCTTTATGTAGAGAGCAACGAGGGCAATGAGTATCGCGATAACCAATGCATCTGGGTTGTAGAGAAGTAGCAACCTAGAAAGGTTAGGTGCAGCTGGTGTTGCAACACCAACAACGTTGAGCGCAGCGTTGAATGGTTGGTTCTTTCCTACGGGTGGTTGAGTAGTAGAGAGCCAACTTCCTAAGACAGTAACAAGACCCATGATGAGCGCTTCGATAAAAATTACCCGTGAAAGCAAACTCCACCCAGTTTTTTCGCCAGCCTGCAGCGCTTTTCGATTGCGATATCCCATAGTGATAAGTACTGCTGTAAGTATTACCTTTGCAATCACAATTTGGGCATACAAAGTTGTCCAAGCAGATGCAAAATCCATTCTTGCCCACGCATTTGCGACTCCGCTAGCAACAACACCAATGGCTGCCCACAGCGCTAATTGGCTAAAGCGAGGAAGTGCGATTTTGCGATCTGACTCATCGAGAACAACAATCGCAAAGATTCCACCTACCCAGAGAGATAGGGCCACCACGTGGGTAACTAATGAACCAATGGCAAGGGCATGCGAACCACCTGAAGCGCTATGGCTTTGAAATACAGGTGCGACGAGCGCTGCAAGAGAGAGTCCGAGTAAGACAATGCTTTGTAATACGGTGCGAACAAATGTGAGCGAAATTAATACAACAGCTATAGCCAGTGTTTGAAAGAGCATGAACTTACCGAGATCGACCTGTGTGACAAATGAACGCAGCGTCGTGGGATCTAGCGCCACACTAATTGTGGTTCCTAATATATTTGTGAGGGTGAGAAGTATTTGGAATGCACTTGTAATAAGCCACAGAGCAGCAAATAGTTGACAGCCTCTTCGTAATTTCAGCGCGTTCTCCTGCAGCTTTCCGTCACTTTCAATGAGCAAGAAGGAGGTCGCAAGCAAAATTCCAATAAGGCTGAAGGCAGCAAAGAATGAAAGTGACTTGTTGAAAGTTCCGAGGGCACTCAAAACCGGTACAACGTCAGTCAGATATCCTGACAGAGAATTCATCGGTCCCTATAGAGCTTTCTTGCATAGAGCGATAGGACGACGGTGACAACAATTGCTGCTGCTAGTAATCCAAGGACAAAGATTGTGGTCCCAAGATTATTTCCAGATGGTGTTGGAACCGCGGTCGTCTGTGGTGCAGCAGTTGCAATCACAGTCGGTTCGGCGAAAGTGAATGTGAATGAGCCAGTTAACGGTGCATCATTTTCTGCAAGAAGTGAATAGTTGACTGTGTAAACACCAGTCTTCACAAGTTGCTTCAATCCGATTACTGCGTTAACTCCATCGATAGTGAGTGCGCCATCATCAACGCGAACACCAGTGGGGTCTGTCACTGTCACATCGTTGCCAGTATCGATCAGTGGGAGTTGAGTTGTGATTGTGATGGCACTGGGAGCGCTCTGAATAGTTGATCCCACGACAGGAGTTGTGGCAACGAGAGTGTTGGCCATCGCAGGTGAAATGCCAATTAATAGAAGCCCCATGATCGCAATTGCGATCTGCCTGATTCTCATCATTTCCCCCGTGCTCAAATAACGACCGATTCGCGCCTATCGTCTCACTTCTTTAGACTTAGGCAAAGAGAGTTTCCGAGATACTTCAAGAGAAAGGTCACACTGTGCCTACATATCAATATGCATGTAACGCTTGCGACCATGCTTTCGAGGCTTTTCAGACTTTCTCAGAAAATCCACTGACTGAGTGCCCTGTATGCAAGGGCGAAATTCGTAAGGTGTATTCCAATGTTGGTGTTGTATTTAAAGGATCTGGTTTCTACAAGACAGATTCTGCAACCAAGCCCGCACCAGCTTCTGAATAAGAACTAGTCGTGATGAGGGGGTTTATCCCCCTTAATTTCTGCTTCGCGCTTGCGATCTTCACTTTGATCTTCACGAGGGTCGCGTTCATCGTCAGTTGTTGCAGGAAACACATCGCTCATGCGTAGCCCTCGCTTCTGCCTTAGCCAACCTTGTTAACGTAATCCTACATACTTATACCTATGTTCGAGAAACTTGGCCATCTTATGTATCGCCGCCGCAAGGCTGCAGTCATCTTCTTCATCATCGGAATTCTCGCTGCAGGTGGAATTGGCTCAATTGTCTTCAGTCGACTTGATTCAGGCGGATATTCAAATCCAAAGAGCGATTCATACAAGGTCTACGACTACATTCATAACACTCTTAAAGTTACAGATCCCACCATTGCAATCGTTGTTGATGCAGGACAGACCGATGTCTCTGATCCAACAGTTACGCAGAAGGCTCTTGCACTTGAAGCAAAGATTGCTAAGGAGCCCGGTGTTACAAAAACCCTTTCTTACTGGAGTTCAGGCCAACCAATCTCACTGAAATCAAACGACGGTAAGGCCGCCTTCATACTTGTCTACGGAAAGGGTGAGGCATTTTCACCCGAGAGCTCAAAGCTAGGCGCTTTCTTCCAAGATCATTACGATGGAAAAGTTGATGGACTCACTCTCTACTCTGGTGGAGTTGGAGTTGTAGGAAATGCCATCACGAAGAAGATCTCAAAAGATTTAAGTATTTCCGAGGCAATCTCGATTCCACTCACATTTATCCTTTTGGCATTTGTCTTCGGTGCTCTAGCTGCATCTGCGATGCCGCTTGTCGTGGGTGTTGCAGCAATTCTCGGCGCCTTCTTTATTCTCTATCTCATCTCACTCTTTACAACAGTCAGTATTTACGCGCTCAACCTGACTACAGGTATGGGACTTGGTCTTGGAATCGATTACGCACTTTTGATGGTCAATCGATTCCGCGAAGAGCTCCATCATGGAAACAGCGTTGAGGATTCATTGATTACAACTCTCAAGACTGCTGGAAAAACTGTCTTCTATTCAGGTCTCACAGTCTTCGTCACTCTACTTTCACTCACTTTCTTTCCGCTTCCATTCCTTAAATCATTTGGGTATGCAGGAACATCAGTTGTTGCGCTAGCTGTCGCTGGTGCACTCTTTGGGCTTCCACCAATTCTTGCTTTGGTAGGACCCAAGGTTGATAAGGGCGTTATTCGCAGATCTGCGATTACTCCAAAGGAAGATGGACGCTGGGCTCAGACAGCGCGTATGGTCATGAAGCGTCCAGTAGCAGTCGTTCTCTTAGCCCTTATCGTCTTGGGAATCTTCGCAGCACCTCTTAAGAACATCGCATTTTCACAAGGTGATTCACGTATGTTGCCTGCATCTAACCCAGCTGCGATAGCAACAGCGATTCAAGCTTCGCGCTTTCCTGGACAAACAAGCAACCCAATAGAAATTATCGTGATGAATGGTGTTGGTAAGGATGCAGAGATTGCTAACTACTCAGCTGAACTTGCAAAGGTTCCTGGAGTTGTTGCAGTGACTCCACCACAGACATACGGCAGTGATATCCGAATCGTCGCCTATGAATCTATGTTGCCACGAACACCTGAGGCTCAGAAGATGATTCATGAAGTTCGTGCAGTTAAATCTCCAGAAGGAACTCTTATTGGTGGAGTAGCAGCCGATTACACAGATTCGCAAGATGGCATTGCACATACACTTCCCTGGGCTCTTGGGTGGATCGCACTCAGCGTTCTCATCTTGATCTTCATCTTCACTGGGTCAATCATCTTGCCGATCAAAGCAGTGCTCCTTAACTTCCTATCTCTCGCTGCAACTATGGGTGCACTCACATGGGTATTCATCGATGGGCATTTGCAGTGGTTAGTCGGTTCCTTCACGCTAACAGGAACTCTCGATACATCGATTGTTATCTTGATTTCTGTTGTTGTCTTTGGACTTTCTATGGACTACGAACTCTTCTTGTTATCTCGTATCCGTGAAGAACATATGGCGGGCAAATCAAATATCGAATCTGTCGCAACTGGCTTGCAACGTTCTGCGCGAATCATCACTGCAGCTGCAGTATTGCTTGCAGTTGTCTTCGCAGCTTTCATCACAAGTGGAGTTACATCTATTAAATCGATGGGCTTTGGTGTTGCACTCGCAGTTATTCTCGATGCAACTATCGTGCGAGCCTTGTTGGTCCCAGCATTGATGCGCCTCTTCGGAGAACGCAACTGGTGGGCACCTGCATTCTTAAAGCGATTTACGATTACTCACTAGTTTCCTTTAAACTCGGGGCATGGATCTCATCGCTTCCCTGCAATGTGCGGATCAGCCAGGCATCGTTCACGCGATGACTACGGCCGTGCTAAATTGCGGCGGAAACATCATTGAGAACCAGCAGTTCACTGATCACACAACAAATACATTTGTAATGCGCACTCGCTTTGAAACTTCTCAAGGATTAGACGCTGCGCAGAAGAGTCTCCATGACTGTCTGGGGAAATTCGCTCCAGCTCTGCACATCCGCCCCACAGCGCAGAAGCCTCGTGCACTTGTACTAGTTACTAAAGAGAGCCACTGCCTTCGAGATTTGATGTATCTGCTCGAACTCGGCGAACTTCCAATTGAAATTCCATTGGTTATCTCTAACCGTGAAGATCTCAAGCCACTTGTTGAATCCCACGGAATACCTTTTCTCTTCCTTTCAGTAACGGCCTCAAATAAAGCTGAGCAGGAAAAAGTTATGCTTGCACAGATTTCAGAACTCAAGATTGATTTCGTTGTCCTTGCTCGTTATATGCAAATTCTCTCCTCAGCATTTACTGCTTCATTGCCTGGCAAGATCATCAACATCCATCACTCATTCTTGCCAG
>CAIPLJ010000124.1 GCA_903865885.1 uncultured Actinomycetes bacterium
GGCAAAAGTCGCGCCTCTTCTTACCTTTACCAAGTTCTTTGGTTGGGGAGAAGTTGTTGCAGCCTCAGCATGGTTACTTCTTACTGGCCTTGTTGTCTCGACAGCCGCATCTCTCATCACACTTCGTCGTTACCTAAAGGTCTAGTTCCGTGGTTAAGGAGCTGGGAAAGAAGCTCATCGCGCAGAATAAGAAAGCGCGTCACGATTTCTCCATTGAAGATGTTTATGAATGTGGAATTGTATTGATGGGCACCGAAGTGAAATCACTTCGCGCAGGTCGAGCTTCTCTGATCGATGGCTTTGCAATGATCGAAAATGGTGAACTCTGGTTACATGGTGTTCATATCCCTGAATACACCGAAGGAACGTGGACCAATCACACCCCACGACGCAAGCGTAAATTATTGGTTAATAAGATTGAACTGCGCAAGATTGCAGTACGTACAAAGGATTCCGGCGTCACACTGGTCCCACTTCAGTTGTACTTTAAAGATGGCAAAGCAAAGATCGAAGTTGCGATTGCAAAAGGTAAGAAGGCGCACGATAAGCGAAGCACTTTGATGGAGCAGCAAGCGACCCGTGACATTAATCGCGAACTATCTCGTCGCCAATCTGGTAAAGATTCTTTTTAGAGCCTTCTACTTGCAGGATTGATCAATGACTTTTCGCCTCGAAACTGATCGGCTGATTCTTCGCCCACTCGCTCTTTCCGATGAAGATGATCTTCTTGAATATCAATCCCACCCCGAGATCGTCCGATACATACCGTGGCCAGAACGCACTCGCCAGCAAGTAAAAGAGGCGCTAGTAAAAGTTATTGCGACAAGTAAATTCGAGCTTATTGATGAACTTGATTACATCAATCTTGGCTGGGAAATTAAGAGTGGTAAAGAGCAAGGAAAAGTTATCGGCCAATCCAATATGAGTTTAAAATCCGCAATTGATCAATGTGCAGATATAGGTTGGGTAACTCATCAAAATTTTCAAGGGCAGGGATATGCCTTCGAAGCATCACATGCCCTTATCGCATATGCCTTTAGACGTTTTCCGATTCATCGCATCATTGCAGATATTGATACCCGTGCACCGAAGTCTGCTGCCCTTGCAGAGAAACTCGGCATGCGGCGAGAAGGTACTTTTAAAGATGGCGAATTCTTTAAAGGATCTTGGTGCGATATGTGGCTCTACGCGATTCTCAAGAGCGAGTTCCACGCCTAATTTCTCACTATCGAATCTATTGTCTATACTTGGGTCATCACTTAGATAGATCGAGTCAGCAGACAAGAATGCTCACTCCATACCTTCTAAGAAACCAATTCTCTCCCAACTAATTTTCCTAGTGAAATTTCAACGGGTGAGTTGTCTAAAAAATATATTGAAAACTAAATAGTGTGAATTACGTTTTCCACGTAATTCCCCAATATCTAGAGTTTCTAGATAAACATGGGGGTGAACGGTCTCGACTTTAGTTGTTGGGGCAGGGGAAGCGGGCCGAGGAAGCCGGGATGATCTCGTAAACCATGAAACCTGTGCAAAAATAACTGCAGACAACAGTCGCAGTGATTTCGCTCTAGCTGCATAAGCTAGTACCGAATCCGTCAGCCCGGGCGCGCTCTCGTCCCGGAACCTGGCGTCGCTAGAGAGCTCTTCATCGAGATAGCGTTGCGAATATCTCGAGAGAACAGTTTCGCAAATGAGTTCGTTGAATACTTGTGTGTAAGAGATTCAGGACTGAGAAAACGTTAAACGCACTACGCCCGTAGAAGCCCTGTTTTAATTCTGAAGGACCCGGGTTCGATTCCCGGCACCTCCACTAGCTTTATTTATTCTCCGCTATCTCCATCTTCAGAACCCGGTTTCAACCCGTCAAATATTTCTTTACAGATGGGGCAGACTGGATATTTCTGAGGATCGCGAGATGGAACCCATTTCTTTCCGCAGAGAGCTTTAACCGATTTCCCAGTTACTGCAGATTCAACAATCTTCTCTTTCTTGATGTAATGAGCAAAGCGATCATGGCCGCCATCATCTTCTTGTTCAACAGGGCGAGTGAGTGTGTCTGTATCTGCGCCGACAACAGGTGAATCGAGAGTCGGTAATCCGCGATCGAAAATTCCTGCGTAAATTTCGCACTCTACTGGAAAAGTCATAGCGTTATTATCGCTGAGTAGATGCCAATTGCACCACTGCACCTTTCTAAGCCAGAAGAATGCCGCATCATGAGGCAACTTCCCCCTGTAGAATCTCCCAATGAAAGACTTACTGCGAACTGAGCACCTTTCTCGTGCTGATGTCGATTTACTGCTCGATACAGCCGCCGACTTTGCATCAAACCCGCTCCGCTCCAACACAGCGTTGAGCAATAAAACTGTCGCGATATATATGACGAAGCCTTCAACCCGTACTCGCTTGGCTTCTGAAACTGCTGTAGCGCACTTGGGTGCAACACCAATCTTTCTTCGCGGCGATGATTTACAGCTTGGTCGCGGTGAAACTATCGCGGATACAGCAAAGATCATCAGCGGTTTCTGTGATGCGCTGATTATTCGCACCTTTAAACAATCTGATGTCGACGAACTCGGCGCCGAATCTTCTATTCCAGTTATCAATGGCCTGACCGATGATGATCACCCAACTCAGCTACTTGCAGATTGGGTCACCATCCGCGAGAACTTTGGTAACGATATTAAAGGCCGCAAATTTGTGTACTTAGGTGATGGAAATAATATGACGCACGCATGGCTCATCATGGGCGCCATCATGGGTGCACATGTTGTTGCTGCAACTCCTGCAGGTAAATGGGCACCCGATGCAGCAGTCATTGCAAAGGCGAAAGCGATTGCAGCTGCCAGTGGTGCAACTATTGAAGTGACAACGGATGCGGAAGCTGCTGCTAAAGATGCATCAGTTCTCTATACCGATGTATGGATGTCGATGGGAGATCCCGAAGAAGAGCGCGCCGAGAAGATGAAAGCACTTGCCCCATATGCAGTCACAGAAAATCTCATGTCACTTACTGCAAAGGATTCAATCTTTATGCACTGTCTTCCTGCCCACCGCGGTGAAGAAGTTGCTGCCTCTGTTATCGATGGGCCGAAGTCCGTTATCTGGCGTGAGGCCTATCACCGTCGCACAACGATTCAAGCTCTGCTTTATCACTTAACTCGCGGCGAACTCAAGGGTACAGTGTGACCATGAGAGTTGCCGTTCCGCGCGAGATTAGAGATGGCGAGAAGCGCGTAGCGCTTGTGCCTGATGTCATTAATAAATTAACCCGACTTGGTTATGAAGTAGTCATTGAATCTGGAGCTGGCGCTCACGCACAAGCTACCGATGATCTCTTCACAGCAGCAGGTGCCACCGTCAAGACCGGCAACGTAATTAGCGATGCCGACGTTGTTCTCTCCGTTACCTCATTAACACCGGCACAGATGGGCAGCCTTAAGAAAGGCGCCGTCACAATCTCCTTTCTCTCGCCAGTAACTGCAGTCGATTCCATTGAAGCAGCAGCAAGTGCGGGAGTTTCAGCTTTCTCTCTTGAATTAGTTCCACGTATTTCTCGTGCTCAATCAATGGATGCGCTGACATCACAAGCGCTCTGTGCTGGATATCGCGCAGCAATTGTTGGCGCAGAACTTTCACCACGATTCTTTCCCATGTTGATGACAGCAGCTGGAACCGTGACACCAGCTCAAGTTTTGGTACTGGGCGCAGGTGTTGCAGGTTTGCAAGCGATTGCAACTGCACGCCGCCTCGGTGGAGTCGTCAGTGCATACGATGTTCGTCCATCATCTGCCGATGAAGTGAAATCAATGGGTGCAACATTTATCAACCTTGAACTAGAAGCCCTCGAAGGTGCTGGTGGTTATGCGCGCGAGATGACTGAAGAGCGCGCAGCAAAGCAGCGTGAATTGTTAACTCCATATATTGCAAAGTCTCATGTGGTAATCACAACGGCTGCAGTTCCTGGACGCGCTGCCCCTCGTTTGATGACAGCGCAGATGGTTGATGCAATGGAAGCTGGAACAATCATCGTCGATCTTGCCGCTGAAACTGGCGGTAACGTTGAAGGTTCTAAGCCTGGCGAGATTGTTGTTACAGCAAAGGGAGTTCAGATCTGGGGTGGTAAAGATGTCCCTAGCCAACTGCCATTCCACGCATCAAGTTTGTACTCACGTAACGTGGTCAATCTCTTAACTTTGATGACAACCCCAAGTAAAGATGGTGCACCCGTAGCGCTCAATATCGATTTCAGTGATGAAATCATTGATAAGTCAGCTTTGACACATGCAGGCGCTAAGCACACACCTGGTGCAAGCGATAAGTTAGTTAAAGAAAGCGAAGGTAAGAACTAATGGATGCAATCGCAATCATTTCCATCTTCACACTCGCTGTCTTTGTGGGCTTTGAGGTTGTCTCCAAAGTTTCTTCAACTCTCCACACACCGCTGATGTCAGGTGCTAACGCGATTCACGGCGTGATTCTCGTCGGTGCAATCATCGTCGCCGATCACAGCCAAACTAATCTTGAACTTGGACTCTCACTTGCAGCAATCATCCTTGCGACCATCAATATGGTCGGTGGATTTGTTGTGACAGACAGAATGTTAGAAATGTTTAAGCCCAAGAAAGACCCTGTAGAGAAAGGAGGCTCCAAGTGAGTACCAATCTCTATAGCTTGATCGGCCTCGCAGCTGGCGTCGCCTTCATCTTGGCACTCAAAGGACTTTCACATCCAAAGACTGCACGCCGTGGAAATCTCATCGGCGCAGCTGGTGCAACAGTTGCAACACTTTCAGTATTTCTCTATGTCACACCACCTCGTGATGGCTCTGCAGCACACTCACTACCACTTAACCACTTGTGGTTAATTCTTGGCGCTATCGCTGTTGGTTTGATTGTCGGAGTGCCTGCAGCACGCAAGGTCGAGATGACTCAGATGCCACAACTTGTTGCACTCTTTAACGGTGTCGGTGGCGGCGCAGCAGCACTCGTTGCAATCGTGGAATACCTTCACCTTGGATCAGGTGCAACTACTGCTGAAGTTATCTTCACAGTCTTTACCGTCATCGTCGGTTGCGTCTCATTTAGCGGTTCGATCATTACCTTTATGAAGCTTCAAGAGCTGATGACAACTCGTCCAGTGGTATTTCCTGGTGGACGTTTCGTTATTGCAGGAACTCTCGTAGCAGTACTTGGCTCAGCGGTCTGGGTTGTTAACGCCCTAGGAACTTCTCCTTTGATGGTTCTTGCTGTGCTCTCGCTTCTCTTTGGTGTGCTCTTTGTTCTGCCTGTTGGTGGAGCGGATGTGCCAATCGTTATCTCACTTCTCAACGCATTTACTGGTTTAACAGTTGCAGCAAGTGGTTATGTTCTCTCATCAACACTTCTCATCATCGCCGGAACCTTGGTTGGCGCATCAGGAACCATCTTGACTCGCTTAATGGCGGAGGCGATGGGTCGCTCACTCTTCGGAACTCTCTTCGGTGCATTTACTGCAAAACCACAAGAAGTATCAGGTTCAGCTGAAGAACGTCCAGTGCGTTCAGGTTCTGCCGATGACGTTGCCATTCTTCTCAACTATGCACGTCGCGTTGTTATCGTGCCGGGCTTCGGTCTTGCAGTTGCTCAGGCGCAACACACTGTTCGCGAGCTCGCAGATTTGATGATCTCTAAAGGCATCGATGTTGCATATGGAATTCACCCAGTTGCAGGTCGTATGCCAGGACATATGAACGTTCTTCTTGCAGAAGCAAATGTTCCTTACGATCAACTAGCTGAAATGGATGAAGTCAACCCAACTTTTGGTCAGACAGATGTTGCAATCGTTATCGGTGCCAACGACGTTGTGAACCCTGCTGCGCAGGACCCCAGATTCAGTAAATGCGTCGCTTTCTCTTACCGCAAATTTCACTCCCACAGATACTTCATACACGACACTCACGGGAGCCGGAGCGCTGAGTATCAATGTAGGCAAAGCCTCTCAAGCGATGACTTTTGGAACGCTAGGAAATAAAGTCCTTGGCAGTGGCGTCATTTCCATTTCAGCCCC
>CAIPLJ010000125.1 GCA_903865885.1 uncultured Actinomycetes bacterium
GCACGCACCTGCCATACCGCTATCGTTGGCAGGTTATGGAAATTCGTTCTTTTGCAGATTACCTACGCGGCCTCGATGATGCCGCGCTGATTTCCATATTTAGATATCGCCCAGATCTCGTCACTCCAGTTCCACCCGATATGGCAAGCCTTGCCGCCCGCGCATCATCTTCGCCCAGCTTGGCTCGCGCCATTGATGCGCTCAATCATTGGCAGCTACAAGTACTCGAAGTCTGCGCCATTCTTGATGAACCATTCTCTGAAAAAGAGGTTGCATCACTTACGGATAAGGCAGCGCTCTTTGTCATTCCGGGCCTCATTGAACGTGGCCTTCTCTATGCAGATAAAGATGGCCTTCGCACACCAACAACGTTAAAAGATGTTCTAGGAAATGAGATTGCAGGTCTTGGCCCCGCATCGATGGCGAAGTTAAAGCTCAAGAAGCTCGATGAAGCACCTGCTGCTTCAAAGAAAGTTCTCGATGCAATGGTTTGGGGTCCACCTCGTGGAACTATCGGAGATATTAAGAAGCCCGGTGCAGGAGTTCAATGGTTGCTCGATGAAGGTTTTCTGATTCCATTTAACCAGCAGACAGTTGTTCTCCCCCGCGAAGTTGCAATCTATCTGCGTGGAAATAAAGTGCATAGAGAAATTGCGACATCACAGCCGAGCGTTGAAGGTGTAAAGAGAGATTCACGGAATGTCCAGCTTGCATCAATTGCAAATATCTCAACCTTCCTGCGGTGGACAGAAGAAATTCTCAATTTCTGGGCACAAGAGCCTGCATCTGCTCTGCGCTCTGGCGGTCTCGGCGTTCGCGATTTAAAGGAGATATCACTTCACCTTGGAGTAGATGAGAGTTGCGCAGCGCTGATTGCAGAAGTTTCATATCTCGCAGGTTTACTGACTATCGATCCCGATGACAGAATTTTGCCGACACATCAATTTGATATCTGGTTGACGCAGAATTCATCTGCTCGTTGGCTCACACTTGCATCAGCTTGGTATTCATCATCTCGTTTATCTGGGCTGGTTGGACGCGAGAGCAGCAAGAACGTTGCTCCCCTTGGCCCAGAGCTCGATAGATCAGGGGCTGCAAGTACTCGTCGCTTAACGCTCTCTCTACTCAATGAAAATTCAGAGATTGCACCAGAACTTGAGTCACTCTTTGCATCAGCGCTCTGGCTAGCACCACTGAAGCGCTCTGGCGGGCTGCAGAAAGATTACATCGCATTCACACTTCGCGAAGCGGAGTGGTTAGGCATTACAGGGCAAGGCGTTATCTCACGCTACGGCGCTGATTTCCTTGCAGGTGGAGATTGCGAGTCAATTAATAGCGATCTACCAAAACCTGTTGATCACATCCTTATTCAGGGCGATAACACTGCAATTGCACCAGGCCCGCTCGAACATGAAGTTGCACAAGAGTTAGCACTAATTGCAGATGTTGAATCTCGCGGTGGGGCAACTGTTTTCCGATTCTCTGAAAGTTCTATCCGTCGCGGACTCGATCATGGACGCACAGGAGAAGAGATTTCAAAGTTTCTTGCAAAGACATCTAAGACTCCCATGCCACAACCTCTGGAATATCTCATCGCAGATGTTGCAAAGAAACATGGCAAGCTGCGCGTTGGCAATACCGCCTCATTTATCCGCTGCGAAGATTCAACTCTGATTACTCAAATTCTCGGCGATAAGCGCCTTGATGTCTTAGGGCTCCGCAAGATTGCACCTGAAGTATTGATCTGCGGCCATGATGCAGCAGAGGCGATGAATATTCTGCGCAGTTGTGGCTATCTTCCTGCAGGTGAAGATTCTCGCGGACTTCTACTCAGCGGGCCACGCATTCAACGCGCGCAGACAAAGTCGCGCCCACCGCGAATTATCGGAGAATACGATCGACTCGATGATGGACAGATTGAAAGCGCGCTGCGTGCGCTGCGTACTGGCGAGAAATCAAGTCGTAAGCAGAGCACAATGCGCAATATTGCAACAGAAGCTCTCGGTTCACTTCCACGCACAACTGCAAATGAAACGTTAGATCTTTTAAGTGATTACCTTCAGAACCAACCAAGTACATCGCTCTCAATTGGTTATGCAGATAACAATGGATTGGTCTCGCATCGAATTATCGATCCACTGAAATTATCTGCAGGTTCACTGATTGCTCGCGATCACGCTACCGGCGAAGTGCAGACCTTTAGAATTGCCCGAATTACGGGGGTTGCCGCCTTATGACAAGCGAGAAGGACCCCCAATACGGCAGACTTGAGCCTATGTTGGCAGCTCTCGAGGCACTTGTTCGGTGTGAATCACCTACCGAAGATCTCGATGCATGCCGCTCTGTTGTTCAACTAGCTGGCGATATTGCAACGCGAGTACTTGGAATTCCTGCACAAATTAAAGAGATCGAAGGTCGCCCCGTTTTTTGGTGGGGAGCAGAACACCCTGATGTTTTAGTCCTTGCACATCTCGACACTGTCTGGCCACATGGGTCCTATCAACCGTTATGGGAAATAAAGGGCGATGTACTTCGCGGACCCGGAACTTTCGATATGAAAGCAGGTTTTGTACAAGCGCTCTACGCACTCAAAGGCATTGAAGGCTCAGTCGCACTTGTTGCAACGACAGATGAAGAGACAGGAAGTCGCGCATCAAAGGCTTTAATTAAAGATTTATCCTCACATGCAAAAGCAGTTCTCGTTCTTGAGGCATCCCTTGATGGAAAGGTGAAGACAGGTCGCAAAGGAACTGCGATGTATCAAATTACGGTACACGGCCTTGCATCTCATGCCGGTCTTGAACCTGAAAAGGGCGTTAATACAACGACTGAAATCGCACATGCAATCTTGGCACTTGCAGCCCTAGAAAATGCAGAACATGGAACAACTGTCGTTCCGACTCTGCTTCACTCTGGAAATACAACCAATACGGTTCCAGATTTAGCAGTTCTCGATATTGATGCACGTTCATTTTCACAAGCAGAGCTTGAAAGAGTAGATGCTGCTATTAAGAAATTTGCCCCTGTTAATCCAAAGGCTCGCCTTGAAATTACTGGTGGACTCAATCGCCCTCCCTTGCAACCCACTTCAACGAAGGCGCTCTACGAACGCGCTGAGAAAGTTGCTGCATCCATTGGCATGAAGCCACTGGGGTGTGCAGAAGTCGGCGGAGCAAGTGATGGCAACTTCGCAGCAGCAGC
The DNA here is from genome assembly GCA_903865885.1 of uncultured Actinomycetes bacterium. Classification (GTDB taxonomy): domain Bacteria; phylum Actinomycetota; class Actinomycetes; order Nanopelagicales; family Nanopelagicaceae; genus Planktophila. The sequence continues at coordinate 3,202 of CAIPLJ010000125.1, forward strand.
TGGCGCGCAAGTACTCGATGGCCTTGGCGCTGTCGGTGGCGGTGCACATGCACCAAATGAATGGGTCAGCATCTCTTCCATGCAAGAGCGCAGCGATTTCCTTCACGCCCTTATCAATGATTTATTAGCTAAGGATCTGCTCTCATGACCGATGGACCCTTGATTGTTCAGAGTGATAAGACGCTTCTCCTTGATGTTGATCATGTGCTCTCTACCGAATGCCGCAGAGCGATTGCTCCATTTGCAGAACTTGAACGCTCACCAGAACATATCCATACCTATCGATTAACAAATCTCGGTCTCTGGAATGCGCGAGCTGCAGGACATGATGCAGAGCTAGTTATCGACACTCTTATTAAATATTCACGCTATGCGGTTCCTCATTCACTTCTTGTCGATATTGCAGAGACGATGTCTCGATACGGTCGTCTGCGACTTGAGGCAGATCCTGTTCATGGCCTCATCCTTGTTACAACAGATACCGGAGTATTAGAAGAGGTAATCCGAGCAAAGAAGATTGCACCACTGCTGGGAGTGCGCATTGATAAGGAGACAATCGCTGTTCATCCAAGTCAGCGCGGCCAAATCAAGCAATCACTTCTTCGCTTAGGTTGGCCAGCTGAAGATTTTGCAGGCTATGTCGATGGCCAGGCTCATGACATCGAACTCAAGCAAGATGGTTGGAAGATTCGCCAATATCAAGAGCATGCAGCAGAAGGTTTCTTTCACGGTGGTTCAGGCGTTGTAGTACTTCCATGTGGAGCCGGAAAGACGATTGTGGGCGCTGCTGCAATGGCGCAAGTGAAAGCCACAACTCTGATTCTTGTCACCAACACAATTGCAGCCCGCCAATGGCGCGACGAACTCCTTAAGCGCACAACACTGACTGAGGATGAGATTGGCGAATATTCAGGTGCGAAGAAAGAGATCCGCCCTGTAACTATTGCTACATACCAAGTTATGACAAAGAAGAAGAATGGCGTCTATGCACATTTAGATCTCTTTGATACTCATGACTGGGGGCTGATTATTTATGATGAGGTCCATCTTCTTCCAGCGCCAATTTTCCGCTTTACTGCAGATATTCAATCTCGTCGTCGCTTAGGACTGACTGCAACGCTTGTTCGCGAAGATGGCATGGAAGGCGAAGTCTTCTCACTCATCGGACCAAAACGATTTGATGTTCCGTGGAAAGAGATTGAGGCACAGGGATATATCGCACCTGCGGAATGTATTGAGGTGCGGGTAAATCTCACTGAAGCAGAACGACTTTCTTATGCAACAGCAGAACCCGAAGAGCGTTATCGCTACTGCGCCACAACTCGCACCAAACGCAATGTTGTTGAAGAGCTCGTTGCGCATCATGCTGGCGAACAAGTTCTTGTAATTGGCCAATACATCGATCAACTTGATGATCTCTCTGAAACTCTTGGGGTTCCACTGATTAAAGGTGATACTCCACAGAAAGAACGTGAGCGACTCTTTGCAGCATTTAGAAGTGGCGAAATAACTTGCTTAGTTGTCTCTAAAGTTGCCAACTTCTCTGTTGACTTGCCTGAAGCAACCATTGCAATTCAGGTATCTGGGGCCTTTGGATCACGTCAGGAAGAGGCACAACGTCTCGGTCGCATCTTGCGTCCAAAGGCAGATGGACGCACTGCAAAGTTTTACTCTGTCGTCTCTCGTGACACTATCGACCAGGATTTTGCACAGAACCGTCAACGGTTCTTAGCCGAACAGGGTTACTCCTATCGAATTATTGATGCCGACGATGTTTTTCAAGGGAAGTTCTAAAGCGTTCTGGATCGACCTTATAAAAGTCATGGTGTTCGCCATTGATATGAATAACCGGAACTTCATTCCCATATAACTTCTCAAGTTCTGGATTGCCATCTATATAGATGACATCTATTGTGAATCCGAGTTCCTCGCGCAAGCTTTCTAAGGTATTCACAGCGTTTTCACAAAGGTGACAGCCGTGGCGGGAGTAAACGGTGACCATGACTACATTCTCCCATCCTGATAGCGTTGCCCGCTATGAGGCGCTATTCCCTAAGAGTAATCAGCGCCCTGGTCACTCTCCTTGCACTCCTAGCGCCGATTCAGTCACATGCGCTCTCTAATTTCAAAGTTGCTCCCTCTACTGTCTGGGGCCACACATATGCAGGTAAGACATCTGGAACAACACAGA
>CAIPLJ010000126.1 GCA_903865885.1 uncultured Actinomycetes bacterium
CGATGAAAATACATACACCGCTAAAATCAAGGGAACTTCACTCGATTTAACATTTAAAGAGTTTGAACTTCTGAAATACCTCGCACAACACCCAGGTCGCGTCTTCACACGTGCACAGTTACTACAAGAAATCTGGGGCTATGACTACTTCGGTGGTACTCGCACAGTCGACGTTCATATCCGACGTCTTCGCTCAAAGCTCGGCCCTGAATTTGAATCCATCATCGGCACAGTTCGCAATGTCGGATACCGCTTCACCGTTCAAAACGGTGGCAAGGAAACCAACTCTTACGAACTCGTTTAACAATGCGCCACATCCTCAAGCTCTACCGTTCACTTGAAGCACCCATCGCACATATTCCGAACAACTATCAATTCATTACCATTGACCCAGAAATTCACTCTGATGCCTGGCTCGAACTCAACAACCTCATCTTTTCATCCCACCCCGACCAAGGAAATTGGGCGATGGCAGATCTTGAAAATAGAATGCAAGAACCCTGGTTTGATCCAAAGGGTTTCTTCCTCTGTGTTCACAATGGCAAGATTGCAGGATTCTGCTGGACCAAGATTCATCAAGACTTTGTTAACCAAGATCCCATTGGCGAGTTATACGTAATCGGCGTTGATCCATCAGAATCCAGTAAAGGTATTGGTAAGGCAGTCTGCACTGAAGGCTTGATCTACTTGAAAGAAAAGGGCATCAAGAAAGCAATGTTGTACGTCGATGACGATAACGAAGCTGGCAAAGGCTTATATAAAACCCTTGGCTTTAATTAACCGTTAACAAGCTCTGCGCACATTGTTCTAAATGCGGCAGTGTGGCCATCAACATCTGCCTCGGTTGTATCAGGGCACATCAGAGCCATGTTGTGGAACGGCGTAATTAAATAGCCATCGTTAAGCAGACGCAGGTGAATGTACTGCTCGAGTTCGAAATCTCCAGATTCAGCAGCCTCTTTACCTGTTACAGGTTGCTTACCTTTAAAGATGTACTCACCACGTGCACCTAAACGATTGCAGTGCCAATCAAGATCAAACTCTTTAATTGCAGCATCAATGCCATCGCACCAGCGATTTCCCAGCGCAATCATGCGTTCGAAGTTTGCTTCTGTAAGAACTTGCGTCAACGTCGCTTTCATTGCAGCAAGTGATAAGGCATTTCCTGCAAGCGTTCCACCTATACCACCGAGATCAATGATCTCAAGTTCCACCATCTTCTTAATGGCATCCGCAATCTCTTGAGTCATTCCAAATGTTCCCGTTGGAATACCTGCTGCGAGTGCCTTACCAATTGTTAAAAAGTCGGGCTTGAGACCAAGCGCCTTTGTCATTCCACCAGGACCCACAGAGATTGTGTGGGTCTCATCAATAATCAAATATGTGCCGTATTTCTTCGCAAGTTCCTGCACACCAGCCAAGTAACCATCTTGTGGCAAGACAATACCGATATTGGTCATCGCAGGTTCCATCAAAATCGCTGCAACATCACCATGAGCGAGAGCTTTCTCCATCGCAGTTAGATCATTAAATTCAACGACGCGGGTGGTTTCAGCAAGATCAACTGGCGCACCAATATTTCCTTCGCGCTTTACCGTAAAACCTGCATCGTCAAGAGTTGCAAAGGTTTCATCAACAGAGCCGTGATAGCAACGATCAATCACAATAATCTTGCTGCGCCCTGTGATCATTCGTGAATAGCGAATCACGTGGCGATTGGCATCGGTAGCAGAGACCGTAAATTGCCAGAGCGGCAGACCAAATCGTTCTTTCAATAAGCCAGAGACAATGGCTGCGTCAATGGTTGGCAACATTGCAGTAATGCCTTTACCTACTTGTTCGCGGATTGCAGCAACAGTTGCATCAGGTGAGTGTCCTGTCATTGATCCGGTATCGCCTAAGCAGAAATCAACATAAGTATGGCCATCAACATCTGTAAAGCGCGCACCCTTAGCCTCTTTTACAAAGAGGGGATGTGCACCTGGCCACTTTGCCATCCATGACC
>CAIPLJ010000127.1 GCA_903865885.1 uncultured Actinomycetes bacterium
AGCGAACGATGTCCCATGGCTAATTGAAAAGAAAGCCCGGGTGATTGTCTCAATAGCTGGTGAAACGATCGAGGAGTATTCAACTCTTGCTCGTAAGTTGCGTTCTGTATCTGGCCTAAGCGCGGTCGAAGTAAATATTTCATGTCCCAATGTGGAAAATCGCGGGTTGGTCTTCGCATGCGATCCAGATGCATCTCGTCGCGTGATCGATGGTGTGCGCAAGACAATTGGTGGCGAACTCCCCATCATTGCAAAGCTCTCACCTGATGTTACTGACCTTGCATCGATTGCCCGTGGAGTTGTAGATGCAGGTGCAGATGCGCTGGCCTTGATCAACACCGTTTTAGGAATGGTGATCAATCTCGACACTATGAGGCCACACTTAGGTGGAAAGACTGGTGGATTATCGGGACCAGCAATCCGCCCAGTTGCAGTGCGAGCGATTTACCAAGTCCACGCTGCGCTTCCGCAGATTCCAATTTTGGGAATGGGTGGTGTCGCATCCGGCAGAGATGCACTCGAACTTATCCTTGCTGGTGCATCTGGAGTTTCAGTCGGTACGGCTAGCTTTGGAAATCCAACAGCACTGATCACAATTCAGAATGAGTTACGTGATTTACTGGCGGCTCGTGGGTTCGCAACTGTTCAACAGGCTATTGGATTTGCGCACAGAGAGGAATCAGCATGAAAGCACCCATCGTTCTTGCAGTCGATACCCCAGATCTAGAGATTGCAAAGCAGTGGATTTCGTGTACCCAAGAATCAATCAGTGTCTATAAATTGGGTCTTGAATTCTTTCTGACTTTTGGCCAAGACGGAGTTCGTGCTATCAAGAACGAGACTGATGCGGATATCTTCCTTGATCTAAAATTGCACGATATTCCACATACAGTCAAAGGTGCAGCCAATGCTGTCGCAGCGCTCACGCCACGTTTCTTAACTGTCCATGCATCGGGTGGTTCTGCCATGATTACTGCAGCCGTTGATGCAGCGCCTCAAACCGACATTACAGCCGTCACGATTCTCACATCGTTATCTGAAGAAGATCTGTTCCGGATTGGTTATGCAAGTCCTGCACTCGAGAGCGCAGTTGCACTTGCATCTCTTGCTGTCGATGCCGGAGCACGGGCAATTGTCTGCTCTCCACTTGAGATTGAGGCTATTCGCGCAACTGTGGGTCCCAGCATCCACATCATTACACCTGGAGTCAGGCCTGCCAGCGAGGTGGGAAGCGATGATCAAAAACGCACCATGACACCGCGCGATGCAATTACGGCCGGAGCGAGCTACGTTGTCATTGGCAGACCTATTACACAATCATGGCGTGAAGGCTCCGTTGCAATGAGCGCTAAGGCTCGCGCTATCGCTGATGAGATTCTGCAGTAATTTAGAGCCATGGGAGCCCCACCGCAATTAACACCTGAAGAGAGAGCAAACGCCTTAGCTAAGGCGAAGTTCTCGCGACAAGTTCGCGCTGGAGTAAAGCTACGGATCAAAAACCAGGATCTATCAATTGCACAAGTGCTCGAGATTGCCCGTGATGACGATGCGATTGCAAAGATGCGCGTATTTGAACTTGTCGAATCAGTTCCTGGGATGGGCAAGATTCGAGCAAAGGCGCTCTTAGAACGACTTAGCATCTCTCTCACGCGCAGGATTCAAGGTTTAGGAAGACATCAAGTTGATTCTTTGATTCGTGAATTTGATCTACCAACGGGAGTTGCAAAGGGCAGACTTGTTGTTCTTTCAGGTCCTGGGGGAGTAGGAAAAAGCACTGTTGCAAAGGCACTTAAGATTTCATCACCATTCTTTGTGAGCATTTCAGCAACTACACGTGCCCCACGATTTAACGAAGTGGAAGGCGTTGATTATCATTTTTATACACATGAACAATTTGATCAAGCGATATCGCGTGGAGAATTTCTTGAATGGGCAGAGTTTGCTGGAAATAGATATGGAACTCCACGTAAAGCTGTAGAAGATGCATTGCGTGAAGGACAGAGCGTCCTCCTTGAGATTGAAATCACCGGTGCGCGCCAGGTAAAAGAGAAGGTTCCAGAAGCTCTCCTTGTCTTTCTCGAACCACCGACCTGGGAAGAGCTTGTATCTCGCTTGGAAGGTCGAGGAACAGATAGCCCTGAACGACGTGCTGCCCGCCTCGCTTTGGCTCAAGAGGAGATGGCTGCAGCCTCTTTCTTCGATAAAGTGCTGATAAATGAAGAGGTCGAGAAGGTGGTCGCTTCCCTGATAGAATTCGCCTCTGCCGATTAAGGCTAAATCTTTACTTGTTGCAACAAATATAAGGAGCACAGATGAGCGCACATATGGATGGCATCACCAATCCACCTATCGACGAACTTCTCGATAAGGCAGGGTCTAAGTACAGCCTCGTTCTCTATGCAGCAAAGCGTGCTCGTCAGATCAACGCTTACTACTCACAACTTGGTGAAGGTCTCCTTGAATACGTTGGTCCGCTCGTGGATACACACGTTCATGAGAAGCCTCTCTCTATTGCACTTCGTGAAATCAACGAAGGCCTTCTCACAATCGAAAATCTAGAACCAACCGCTTAATTTCTCACCACGCACCCATGCAAGGTCACGGCCGCGAGGTAATCCTCGGTGTAGGTGGCGGAATCGCTGCATATAAATCATGTGAGCTCCTGCGTCGGCTGCAAGATCATGGGTTTCTAGTCACGGTAGTTCCAACGCCTTCTAGTCTTAACTTCGTTGGGACTGCAACGTGGGAGGCGTTATCTGGCAGAAGCGTCACCACAGAAGTTTTTCAGGATGTACATGAAGTCAGACATATCTCTCTAGCCAAATTAGCGAACTTCATCATCATTGCACCAGCTACAGCCGATCTCATCGCGCGTATCGCTCAGGGGCGCGCAGATGATCTTCTTACCAATGTCATTCTGGCGGCAAGTGTTCCCATTCTTGTTGTGCCCGCAATGCACCCTCAGATGTGGAACGATCCAGCTACAACTGCCAACGTAGCCACTCTTCGTAGCCGCGGAATCTCAGTGATGGAACCAGAAGTTGGAGCTTTGACGAGCGGAGATACAGGACAAGGAAGATTTCCCGAGACCGCAAATATTCTTAGTGCGTTTACTGAGATTGCTAGCTCTGATGCTGATCTTCTCGGCAAGAGAGTATTGGTCACGGCAGGTGGAACACGTGAGGCTATCGATCCAATCCGATATATCGGCAATAACTCTTCTGGAAAGCAAGGCTATGCAATCGCACGGGCTGCCCTGCAACGCGGTGCCGATGTAACAATCATCGCAGCAAATGTCGCACTTGCCGATATTGCCGGAGCACGAACAATCAACGTTCGTTCAGCATCCGAGATGTTAATTAAACTTCGAGAAGAGTTCTCACAGACAGATATTCTCGCAATGACAGCGGCAATTGCGGATGCACGTCCGCTACAAGAGGCCGATGCGAAAATTAAGAAATCCGACTACACGAAGATTGATCTGATCGAAAATCCCGATCTCCTTGCAGATCTCGCATCACTGAAGAAGGATCAAATCATCATCGCCTTCGCTGCCGAGAGCTCGCACGATGGAGCAGAAGCTCAGCGAAAGTTAGCCTCTAAAGGCGCCGATATCCTCTATCTCAACGATATTTCGCACGGCGATATCTTTAATAGCGAGACGACATATGGCGAGATCTTCAGCGCCCAAGGATCTGTTGCAAAGGTGGCACAGACCACTAAAGACACGCTTGCCCATCAACTACTCGATCAAGCCCTTCTTCAGTTAGGTTAGGACAATGTCAAAGCGCCTCTTCACATCAGAATCAGTTACCGAAGGTCATCCAGATAAGATCGCAGATCAGATATCTGATGCAATCTTGGATTCACTGATTACACAAGATCCCTCTAGCCGAGTTGCAGTCGAGACTCTAATAACAACAGGTCAGGTGCATGTTGCAGGTGAAGTAACAACGAATGGTTACGCAGATGTCATGGGTATTGTGCGAGATACAGTCATTGGTATCGGTTACGACTCATCTGTCAAAGGTTTCGATGGAAATAGCTGCGGTGTCTCAATCTCGATTGGGCAGCAATCAGCCGATATTGCTCAAGGTGTAGATGATGCCTTCGAACATAGAGTTTCATCTGCGGTAGATCCACTAGATCTTCAAGGTGCAGGAGATCAAGGTTTGATGTTTGGTTATGCATGCGATGACACTAAAGAACTTATGCCCCTACCTATCTGGTTGGCACACGAATTAGCGCAGCAGCTATCAAAAGTTCGTAAATCCGGTGCGCTTCCTTACCTTCGCCCAGATGGAAAGACACAAGTAACTATTGAATATGATGGCGATAAGGCCGTTGCTCTGGACACGGTTGTTATCTCTAGCCAACACTCTGAAGATGTAGATGTGATGAAGCA
>CAIPLJ010000128.1 GCA_903865885.1 uncultured Actinomycetes bacterium
GATTTTTGCGATACGTGCATCATCGAAGCCGGTTGTGCCGATGACTGCATTGATGTTATGAGTAATCAGAAATTCAAGGTTAGCCATGACTGAATCTGGTGTTGTGAAATCAACAACCACCTGCGCACCACTTGTGACCAAGGCATCGAGTGAGTCTCCGAGATCAAGGGCTGCAACGAGTTCGAGATCTGGTGCATCAGTAATGGCTTTAACTACCTCTGACCCCATGCGACCGCGTGCACCGAGTACGCCAACTTTGATCATTTCTGAAGCACCTTTTCAAATTTCGACTGATTCTTAAATGGACCTACAAGAGCAAGGGTAGGCGTTTTGACCAAGAACTCGCTGGCAATTTCGCGAATGTCTTCGGCGCTTACGCGTGCGATTGATTTAAGAATGTCATCAAAATCCATGACTTGGCCATAGACAATCTCATTCTTGCCGATGCGGCTCATACGTGAACCGGAATCTTCCTGGCTCAAGACAAGGGATCCACGAACTGCGCCCTTAGCGCGTTCAATTTCTTCGTGAGTCATTCCATTATCTGCAACGTCTGAAAGAACGCTACGGATGATTTCAACAACTTCAATCGCCTTGGATGGATTACATCCTGCGTAGAAACCTAAGACTCCAGTTCCAGCAAACTGTTGAGCATATGCGTAGACCGAGTATGCAAGCCCGCGCTTCTCGCGGATCTCTTGGAATAACCGTGAAGACATTCCTCCACCGAGTGCCGCTGAGAGGACTCCCATCGCAAAACGGCGATCATCCGCGCGAGCAACGCCTTCCATCCCATAGAACATGTGTGCTTGTTCGCTCTTCTTATACATAACTCCAACAGATTGTTGCTTGGTGTTCTTCACAAGAGTATTCGGACGCACAACAGGGGCAGCAAGTACATCGAGGAAATTATCTCGTGAGAGAGCTTCCTCAACCATTGCTACGACACGCTTATGCTTAATATTTCCAGCGACAGCTACAACGAGATCCTGTGGCAGGTACTTCTTCTTATAGTAATTAAAGACGGTGTTGCGAGACATGCCCTTGATAGATTCGACTGTTCCTAAAATTGGACGACCTATTGGAGTGTCTCCATAGTAAGTGTCGTTAAAGAAGTCATGGACCAAGTCACTTGGATCATCATCGCGCATTGCGATTTCTTCAAGAACTACCTTGCGCTCTGCATCAACATCGAGTGCTGTAACAATCGATGATGTGATCAGGTCGCTGACAACATCAATTGCCATCGGAAGGTCTGTATCAATCACACGTGCGTAGAAGCAGGTGTACTCCTTAGATGTAAATGCATTCATCTCGCCGCCGACAGATTCGATAGAGGATGAAATCTCTAGCGCAGTTCGACTCGTTGTTCCTTTGAAGAGAAGGTGCTCTAAAAAGTGAGAAGCACCAGCAGTTGCTGGTGCTTCATCACGTGAACCTACATTGACCCAGATTCCCACAGCGGCGCTGCGTACTGACGGAACTTCTTCCGTAACAATACGCAGACCACTTGAGTGAACTGATCTCTTTACTGACATTTATTCAGCTGCTGGAGTTGTTCCATCTTCGAGAACTGGAACCAAAGAGAGCTTGCCCTTTGGATCGATCTCACCGATTTCAACCTGAATCTTGTCGCCAACCTTCATCACTTCTTCAAGGTTTTCAATGCGCTTTCCACCATGCATCTTGCGAATCTGAGATACGTGGAGCAAGCCATCTTTACCTGGCATCAATGAGACGAATGCGCCGAATGTTGCAAGCTTTACGACAGTACCGAGGTAGCGCTCTCCAACTTCTGGCATTTGTGGATTAGCAATTGCATTGATCTGTGCGCGAGCAGCTTCTGCTGAAGGTCCATCGGTTGCACCGATGTAGATGGTTCCATCATCTTCAATTGAAATTTCTGCACCAGTTTCATCTTGAATCTGGTTGATGATCTTGCCCTTAGGCCCGATTACTGCACCAATCTGATCTACTGGAATCTTTACAGAGATGATGCGAGGAGCGTATTGGCTCATCTCATCAGGTGTGTCGATTGCTTCGTTCATGACATCGAGAATCGCAAGACGCGCTTCCTTTGCCTGGTGAAGTGCGCCAGCAAGAACTGATGCAGGGATTCCATCAAGCTTTGTATCGAGCTGTAGAGCTGTAACGAAGTCCTTAGTACCTGCGACCTTGAAGTCCATATCTCCGAATGCATCTTCTGCACCGAGAATATCTGTCAGAGCAACATATTCAATCTTGCCATCGACAGTATCTGAGATAAGTCCCATTGCAATACCTGCAACAGGTGCTTTTAGTGGCACGCCTGCTTGAAGCATTGACAGTGTTGATGCACATACGGATCCCATAGATGTTGATCCATTTGAACCAAGCGCTTCAGAGACCTGCCGGATTGCATAAGGGAATTCTTCGCGAGTTGGAAGTACTGGAATCAATGCGCGCTCAGCAAGTGCACCGTGACCGATTTCGCGACGCTTAGGTGTGCCAACGCGACCTGTTTCACCAGTTGAATATGGTGGGAAGTTGTAGTTGTGCATGTAGCGCTTTGAAGTTTCAGGGCTCATGGTGTCGAGCTGCTGCTCCATCTTGAGCATATTAAGAGTTGTTACTCCGAGAATCTGAGTCTCGCCACGTTCGAAAATTGCTGAACCGTGAACACGAGGAATAACCTCAACTTCGGCAGAGAGCGCACGAATGTCGCGGAGTCCGCGGCCATCGATACGAATCTTGTCGCGAAGTACGCGCTGGCGTACAAGCTTCTTTGTAAGTGAGCGAAACGCTGCAGGAACTTCCTTTTCGCGACCTTCGAAGGCAGCTGTTACTGATTCCTTTGTTGATGCAGAGATCTCATCAATCTTTGTCTCGCGCTCTTGCTTACCTGAAATAGTAAGTGCTTTTGCAAGATCATCCTTTGCAGCCTTTTCAACTGCAGCAAATACATCATCTTGGTAATCAAGGAAGACTGGGAAGTCAGCTGTTGGCTTTGCAGCAACTGCTGCAAGCTTTGACTGTGCTTCGCAGAGAATCTTGATAAATGGCTTTGCAGCATCGAGCCCCTGCGCAACAATCTCTTCAGTAGGAGCTTTAGCTCCTTCTGCAATAAGACCGATTGTGCGTGAAGTTGCTTCTGCTTCCACCATCATGATTGCTACATCGTCTGCTGTTACGCGACCTGCAACGACCATATCGAAAACAGCGTTCTCGACCTGTGAATGGTTAGGGAATGCAACCCACTGACCTTCGATAAGTGCAACACGTACACCACCGATTGGACCAGAGAATGGAAGACCTGCGAGCTGTGTAGACATTGATGCTGCGTTGATCGCAATCACGTCGTACATATGATCTGGATCGAGTGCCATAACTGTGACAACGATCTGAACTTCATTACGAAGTCCCTTAATAAATGATGGACGCAATGGGCGGTCGATCAAACGGCAGGTAAGAATTGCCTCTTCTGATGGACGACCTTCGCGGCGGAAGAATGAACCTGGAATCTTGCCGATGGCATACATCTTCTCTTCAACATCCACTGTAAGTGGGAAGAAGTCGAATTGATCCTTAGGTGTCTTTGATGCTGTTGTAGCTGAAAAGATCATTGTCTGATCATCGAGATACACAGCTGCAGCTCCTGCTGCTTGCTTTGCGAGGCGTCCTGTTTCGAACTTAATCTCGCGCTTTCCGAACTTTCCGTTATCGATAACGGCTACTGCTGTCTTAACGTCTTGACCCTCCATGGGTCCTCCTTTGATTCGTGTTTCTATTCCAAGGAACGATGAACGCACCTTGGAGCGGTAACTACACGCGAGGCGAAACAAATGAATCTTCGATCGAAGTTCACAGATGAATACATCTGGAAACCACTACCGAGGACCATTGTCCCCAGGCGTGTAATTAATTCTTTAAATTAGCGGCGAATACCGAGCTTTTCGATAATTGCGCGATAACGATTGATATCTGTCTTTGCGAGGTACTGAAGAATTCGGCGACGCTGACCTACGAGCAACAAGAGACCACGACGGTTGTGGTGATCATGCGGGTTGGTCTTGAGGTGTGTTGTGATGTCTTCGATTCGACGTGACAATAAAGCGACCTGAGCTTCAGGGCTTCCTGTATCAGTAGCTGATGTTCCGTACTTTGCAATGATTTCTTTCTTTACTTCTGGTGTTAATGACATTTCTATTTCCTTTTCATGTTAAGTACGTCAGTACTGTTCAAGAGGCTTCCCGGTTTGATTCACGGGAAATCACTTTCTCGTTGGACAGGTGAAGTTTACCTGCGAGCTGTTGATAAGAGAAATTGAGGCTAAAACTGGCCTATTTCTCGGTGAGTTCGCGAGCTTTATCGCAATCTTTCTTCATCTGTTCAAGTAGCGGTTCTAGGCCATCAAATTTCAGTGTTGGACGAAGGTACCAACCGAACTCAATAGATGCGCTCTTGTCATAGAGCTCGAGACCTTCTTGATCAAGTGCATATGCCTCAACTTGCCTGCCTCGAACACCTTCAAATGTTGGATTCGTTCCAATAGAAATTGCAGCAGGCCAGAAATTCATTCCGACGGTGAGCCAGCCTGCATAGACACCATCTGCAGGAATTGTCTGCCCATCAATATTTCCAAGATTTGCAGTGGGGTATCCAATCTCACGTCCACGCTTTTCGCCGTGAACCACTATTCCGTCGAGTCGATGTGGTCTTGATAAGAGTTCACGTGCCTGCTCAACTTTTCCCTCAATGACAAGTGCGCGAATACGAGATGAAGAGATAACTTCGGTATCGGCCTTCAGCTCTTGAACATCTACGGTGAAGTTGTGAGTCAAGCCTGACTTAATAAGAGTATCCACATTTCCAGAAGCCTTATGCCCATATGTGAAGTTCTTGCCAACTATGACTGTGCTTGCATGAAGTTGATCTACAAGAATTGTCTCCACAAAATCCTCGGGCAACATTGCTGCGAATTTCTCATTGAACTTCATGACCGCTACCTGGTCTGCATTGTGAATCTTTAAGAGCTCCACGCGATCTGCAAGTGTTGTGAGCATCGTTGGCGCTTTATCTGGAGCAAAGACTGTTGTGGGATGGGGATCAAAGGTAAGTGCGACGATAGATCGACCATCTGCTATCTCTTTTGCTCGATTGAGCAGGAGTTGATGACCCTTATGCACGCCATCAAAGACGCCGATTACAACGACGTTGGTTTCACTCATACCGCAATCTTGCCTTACCTAGTTCGCTGCCGCAAAAACTGCAATTGGCTTGGCTTTATCGCCATCATCTTTTAGCAGGGCGATAAGACGATTATCGGGCGATAGCGCTGCATTGATGACTGTATTTCCATTTTCAGAGAGCGCTCTGCCAAATGAGAGTTCCTGTACTTCTTCTAGCGTGAGCTCTCGTGGTGTAAATGTTACGCGCGCTACATCTGCAAGAGCTAGCGCAGTAAAGTTCTGTGCCTTGAGGTCTTCAAAGCTGACGGCATCTTTTTCGGTAAAGCCTGCAACGCGCGTTCGACGCAGTGCGCTGAGGTGTCCTCCGACTTTGAGCCCATCTCCAAGATCACGAGCTATGGCGCGGATAAATGTTCCTGCAGAACATGTAACTTCGATATCTACTTCGGTCGTTACCTCGAGGTGGCGAATGGCCAGAATATCTAATTGTGTAATCGTTACTTGGCGCGCTTGGAGTTCAAACTTCTCGCCTGCTCGGACGCGGTCGTAGGCACGCTCTCCCCCAACTTTTACCGCAGAGACAGATGATGGACGCTGCGCAATAGTTCCGATCATCTCTTTAAGTGATTTTTCAATATCAGAGTCACTTACTGTGGATGCATCTTTAGCTTCTAAAACTTCACCTTCTTTATCATCGGTAACTGTTGATGCACCAAGAACAATGGTTGCTACATACGATTTATCGCCATCGGTGATGTACTGCAATAAACGAGTGCCATTGCCAAATCCAAGAACAAGGATTCCCGTAGCCATCGGATCGAGAGTTCCTGCGTGCCCCACTTTGCGCGTACCAAGTGCTTTGCGCCCCACTGCAACTACATCATGGCTCGTCATGCCGCCTGCTTTATCGACTACTAAGAAGCCATCAGACATGAGAAATTACTTACTCTTCGATTTTTATACGAGGGACCTTATAGGCATCTTCAACAACTGGCTTTGCATTTTCGCGCGCCTTTGCAACCTCTGCATCGAGTTGGTGAACTCGCTCAAGTAGCGTGTCGAGTGCCTGAGCAGATTCAGGTAGACCATCCAAGATGAATTCAAGAGATGGAGTAATGCGAGTTCCTAAATCTTTTCCAACAGCGCTACGAATTACACCTTTGGCAGATTCGAGAGCGGCAGCAGTTGCAGCACGTTCGTCTTCGCCACCAAGAACGGTGTAGAAGATCGACGCATTCTGGAGATCTCCAGTAACGCGCGCATCGGTAACAGTGACAAAGCCAAGACGCGGATCTTTAATCTTTGTCTCAAGCAGCTGTGCCACTACTACCTTGATGCGGTCTGCAACCTTGTGGCTGCGGTGTGAATTTCCCACTTTTTACATCTCGTTTCTGATTAAGCGCGCTTCTTCTCGCGCATCTCGAAGACCTGAATGATGTCTCCGACCTGAAGGTCTGCGCCCTTACCTACGCCGATACCACACTCAAAACCTTCTTTGACTTCGGTGGCATCATCTTTAAATCGCTTGAGAGATTCGATGGTGACGTCCTCTGCGAGAACTG
Organism: uncultured Actinomycetes bacterium; assembly: GCA_903865885.1. Lineage (GTDB taxonomy): Bacteria > Actinomycetota > Actinomycetes > Nanopelagicales > Nanopelagicaceae > Planktophila. Next base: position 6,731 of record CAIPLJ010000128.1, read on the forward strand.
CTCCGTCACGCAAGACGCGTCCCTTCGCATTACGACGGATGATTCCGTCGAGAACGATTGAACCTGCAATGGTTCCAACCTTTGATGATTTAAAGAGATCGCGTACTTCAGCGTTACCGAGTACAACCTCTTCGAACTCTGGCTTAAGGAGACCCTTAAGTGAGAGCTCAATCTCTTCGATTGCATTGTAGATAACAGAGTAGAAGCGAACTTCAACGCCTTCTTGATCAGCATAGATAGCTGTCTGTGGTTCTGGCTTAACGTTAAAGCCAATAACAACAGCAGTTGATGC
>CAIPLJ010000129.1 GCA_903865885.1 uncultured Actinomycetes bacterium
AGATGGCAACTCTCCCCCAGTCGTGTACTTATTCTCTTCACGGGTTTGATAATTTTTGGCTTAGGCGACTCGCTATTAATTCAAGGTAATCAAGGAAATGCGCCCTGGACCGTCTTCGCCCAAGGGATAAAGCTTAAGACGGGTATGAGTATCGGTTTTGCGACCCTTCTTATTTCTACCTTCGTGTTGTTGATCTGGATCCCACTGCGCGAGAAGCCAGGATTTGGAACGCTCTCAAATATCGTTCTTATTGCAACCTTTATCCAAGTTGGCACCCAAATATTTCCCGAACAGAGTGCGATGACATCCGGGATTCTCTTCGATCTCATCGGCATCGCAATGGTCGGACTTGGGTCTGCTCTCTACATCACGTGCGGCCTCGGTCCTGGACCACGCGATGGCGCCATGACTGGAATTCATTACCGAACTGGTATTCGTGTAGGTCGAGTGAGATTAGGTATTGAGCTCGTGGTACTCGTCATTGGATGGCTCATGGGCGGCACGGTGGGCGTTGGAACTGCCCTTTTTGCGCTCCTTATCGGCCAATCAGTAGCGATTTTCCTAGGAATCGTCGCGCGCCTGACTAAGAAGTAGCACGACCCATCAACTAACCTGACGCTACCTTCCCCCGGGTCTGTGACCCGTCACTTCACACGGGGTCGCAAACACCCCCGATAACAAAATCAGGAAGGTTCGTCATGCTTGATACTTTCTTCAAAATATCAGAACGTGGCTCAACTGTAGGACGTGAAGTACGAGGCGGTTTCGTCACCTTCTTCACAATGGCCTACATCGTTGCGCTCAATCCACTCATTCTTGGTGGAGCTAAAGACAGCACTGGCCATTACCTAGGTGGCGGCACCGATGGTGCAAACTTCGCTGCAATCGCAGCGATGACAGCGCTTATGGCCGGTCTCTTAACACTCTTCATGGGTGCCTATGCGAACTTCCCACTCGCACTTGCAACTGGCCTTGGACTAAACACATTCGTAGCCGTTGGTATCGCCTCCAGAATGACTTGGGCAGATGCAATGGGACTTATCGTTGTTGAAGGCCTCATCATCACAGTTCTAGTTCTTACAGGATTTAGAACAGCGGTGTTCCGCGCCGTACCACAGCAACTTAAGATTGCTATTTCAGTTGGTATCGGGCTATTTATCACCTTAATCGGTTTGGTCGATGCAGGTTTCGTTCGACGCACAGGCCAAGGTCCAGTTCCAGTTACCTTGGGCGATAACGGCAATCTCGTTGGATGGCCAATCGTTGTCTTTGGATTCGGTCTGGTAACAATCATCGTTCTCATGATCCGCAAGGTGAAGGGTGCGATTCTCATCGGGGTTATCGCAGCTACCGTCCTGTCGATCATCGTCGAGAAGGCTTTCAAGATCGGCGAGAATTACCTACCTAAAGGCGTCGTAGATAACGTCTTCGGTGGGCAGATGCCTGCTGATTACAAGGGCTTTGTCACAGCTGGTGGAGACTATGTCAATCCAAAGGGCTGGGGACTTAACGTTCCTCATATTCCTTCTACAGTTGTAGACAAGCCTGATTTCAGTCTCTTTGGAAAATTCAATCTACTTGGAGCTTTCCATGTATCTGGAGTTTCAATAGTTGCAGCCGTGCTTCTCGTATTCACATTGTTGCTCTCTGACTTCTTCGACACCGTTGGAACTGTCACAGCGATCGCTACAGAAGGTGGACTCATTGATCGTGCGGGAAATATCCCTAACAACAATCGCATCCTCTTCGTTGACTCTGTTGCAGCTGCAGCAGGTGGCGTAGGAAGCATTTCATCCAACACCAGTTACATTGAATCAGCATCTGGTGTGGGCGAAGGCGCTCGTACAGGCCTTGCTTCAGTAGTCACAGGAATTCTCTTCCTTCTCACCACCTTCTTGGCACCAGTTGTGAAGGTAATTCCTTATGAGGCTGCAACTCCTGCGCTCGTTATCGTAGGTTTCTTGATGATGTCTCAAATTAAGGATATCGATTGGTCAGATTATGGAATCGGAATGCCTGCATTCCTTTCAATTATCTTGATGCCATTCACATATAACATCTCAGTAGGTATCGGTGCTGGCTTTATTGCGCACGTACTAATCCGAGTTGTTCAGGGTCGCAGAAAAGAAGTACATGCACTTCTGTACTTAGTATCAGCGCTCTTTGTTATCTACTTCTTGCAATCACCTATTAATATGTGGGTCAGCAACTAGTCGACAACTAATAAGTTAAGAAGGGCCCTGCAGATTCTCTGTGGGGCCCTTCTTACTTCCAGATTATTGGATTCTTGCCTTGAGCTAGAAGAAAATCATTAACACGAGAAAATGGCTTGGATCCGAAGAATCCACGATAGGAGCTCAAAGGACTAGGGTGGGCAGATTCCACTCGGTGAGTGAAGTATCCAGATAACTCTTGTGCATGCCTACCCCACAAGATGGCGACAACATCTCTTGCGCCTAATTCACGGGCAACTGCTTCGGTAATCGACTGCCAACCCAATGCGTTGTGAGCATTGGCGATTCCCACTTCTGTGGTGAGAACTCGATTGAGCAACATGACTCCCTGGCTAGCCCACGCAGAAAGATCACCGGAGCTAGATGGCGCGATACCGAGATCTGACTCTCGTTCTATAAAGATATTCTGCAAGCTTTTAGGTAAGGGGCGCACATTCGCATCGGTTGAGAATGCGAGACCGTGAGCATGACCTGCAGTGGGATATGGATCCTGGCCAACAATGACGCAGCGAACATCTTCTAAAGGCTGCACAAATGCGCGAAAGATGAAAGCGGGATTTGGAGTTACAGTTTTAGCATCAATCTTTCCAAATATTTCGTTGATCTCGCCACGAAGAGGCTCAAGTACTGGTAGCCAGCTAGAGTGCACGAGCGAAGAATCGAGATCCTTCATAACGCACTTCCATCGGCAGTTCAAAGACAGCAGACATATGTTCAGAGGTAATTACTTGATCTATAGGTCCAGAGACAGCGATGTGTCCATCTCTGAGAATGAGTGCATGTGTTGTTCCAACGGGGATCTCTTCAATGTGATGAGTTACCAGTATCGAGGCGGGCGCCGCCGGATCTGATGCAAAGAGTGAAAATCTCTTGAGTAGATCCTCTCTGCCACCCAAATCCAAACCAGCAGTTGGTTCATCGAGCAGAAGCAATTCAGGATCGGCCATCAACGCCCGTGATATTTGCACGCGCTTCTTCTCTCCATCACTGAGAGTTCCGTAGCTGCGATCTGCCATATCTCGAAC
>CAIPLJ010000130.1 GCA_903865885.1 uncultured Actinomycetes bacterium
ACTAATTAGTGATCTGCTGGCATACCTTCTGCGTGTGACTTCATGCGTGCGATCTTCAAAATTGTAAGACCGAATACGCACTTCGCGAGAATATCTGCGATTGTGTAACCAACCTGCACGCCAACGAATGAACCTGCTGTTGGAGCACCGTTCATTCCAAGGATGTATGAGATTGGGTAAACGCCCCATGTAGCAACGAGAAGCAGACGCAAGCGTCCGATTGTCTCGCCTACGCCAGCTGGCTGACGATCAAGTGACTTTCCAAGCTCCACGAAGAGTACGTAAAGGATGTAAAGGAATGGGATTGTTGAAAGAACACCGTAAAGAACCTGTGTGTTCTTCACAGTTGAAATCTGACCTGGGTAACCAAGTGCGATCATCGCAGCTGCTGCTGGAACGAGGCGTGTGATAAGTGAACGTGAAACTTCCTTAGCAAGTGCCAAAACTGCGATAACTTCAACGAGTAGAAGTGGAACAGTAAGAAGCCAGTCAACATAACGATATGCCTCGTTAAATGCGCCTTGGTCTCCTCCGAGCATTACCGCGTGATCCTTTGAAGCTTCAGCGAATGAGTTGAAGATTCGGAAGTAGTGGTAACCAGCAATGAATGTAACCATTGATGACATCACTAGTGCATTGCGGTACTTAGGTAGAACTCGTGACTGTGATACCAGGGTATAGACAGTGCAAGCGAGCATTGAGATCAAACCAAATGAGAATATGTTATAAACGATATTCCACTGGTTATTGTCGAGCGTTACTGACATGAAGTATGCCTCCGTGAGTGCTATATCAGTGCGGGCCAGGTGGCCCGTAAGTTCCGTAATCTCTGAGGACCTCGAGGAGCTTCAGCGATCCAGACAAATAAATTGTGAACTATTTGCGAAGAATTCGCAGTCTCAAATGTGAAATTTCTGAGAAATTTTTCAATAAATCTGAGCGTGATTTCCCCTGAGAATCGGACATTTCACCCTGTTGGGTACCCTTATTGAGTGCTGACCCAACTCCGAGAGCTACGCGAATTCAAGGGTTTTTCAAGCCTTGCCTTCTCACGATTTATCTCCAATGTCGGTAACGGCGTCTCACCAATCGCACTGGCATATGGCGTTCTCAGCCTGCCTCATGCCACAGGTCGCGATCTCTCGATTGTCATGGCAGCGCGCTTTGTTCCACTTCTGGCCTTCATGCTCTTTGGTGGAGTTATTGCAGATCGATTCCAACGCAATCGCCTTGTCGGTGGAAGTGACATGCTGGGTAGTTTCTTAGCAGCAACGAGCGCCATCTCTCTTATCGCAGGTTTCTCAAGTGTGTGGTTGCTCGCACTTATGGGTGCGCTCTTTGGAGTTCTCAATGCAATCTGGTGGCCAGCAATGTCAGGTGTGCTTCCTGAGATATTGCCTAAAGAGAAGCTACAAGAAGGCAATGCTGTCATCGGTTTAATGACAAATATCGGTTACATCATTGGAACACTTTCTGGAGGGGTAATTGTTGCAACAGCTGGAGCTGGATGGGGACTTCTCGTTGATGCAATCTCATTCTTTATCGCAGGTGTGATTGTCTGGAAATTACCACTTATTGGAAAGTTGAAAGAGAAGAGCCCAGGGATCATTCATGACCTTGTAGTTGGTTGGAGAGAATTTATTTCTCGCAGTTGGGTTATTGCGATGGTCATCTCGTTCTCACTGATCAATATGGCATTTGAATCTATGCTCTCGGTTCTTGGACCACTTAACTTTAGTAATCCAGTTACAGGACCCAAAGCTTGGTCATATAACTTAGCTGGCCTGACAGTTGGAATGTTGCTCGGTGGCATCTGGGTGCTGAAAGTAAAAATCGGTCGCCCGCTCTATCTTTCAATGGTTCTGATTGCACTCTCGGCCATTTGGGATTTCGCCCTCGCATTTGACTACTCACTCCCCCTTACAGTAATTGCAGCCATCTTCTCTGGAATAAGCATTGAGGTCTTTATGGTCACCTGGAACACCTCGCTGCAGAGCCATGTTCCAGAAGAGTCATATTCGCGGGTGAATTCATATGACGCTTTGGGGTCGTATGGAATTGCGCCTCTTGGAATCGTTGTAGCTGGCCCACTTGCGATGCACTTTGGCGTAAATGCAATCCTCTTCGCAACAGGTGCAATCACGTTGGTTGCTTCAGTAGCCTCGCTGCTCGTTCCCTCTGTGCGAAACCTCAGAAACGATTAGGCTGATTACATGATTATGGAGCCAGTACCGGTTCCACCTAAATTGCGTGGGTGGTTTCATCTTGGCGCAACTCCTGTAGTAATTATCGCTTCACTTGTCCTATTTATATTAAGTCGAGAATCTTTCAGATTTGCTGTGGCCCTCTATTCAATTACGGCAATCATGCTCTTTAGCGTTTCTGCTGTGTACCACCGCGTTCCTTGGATTCCCGCTAAGAAAAAAATTTGGCGACGTTGGGATCACGCAAATATCAATTTACTGATTGCAGGTTCATACACACCATTTGCTGTTGCACTGCTCAATAACCACGATCGCGATGTTCTGCTTGCAGTTGTATGGACCGGTGCATTGATGGGCGTTGCGCTAAGAGTTTTCTGGGTAGGCGCGCCTCGCTGGCTCTATGTTGCAAACTATTTACTTCTCGGATGGGTTGCGGTGATTTACACACCTCAGCTCTATAAAGAGGGTGGTCTTTGGGTGTTACTTCCCATCATCATCGGCGGCCTGCTCTACTCGATAGGTGCAATCTTTTATGCCCTCAAATTGCCGGGCAGATACGCCAAATACTTTGGCTTTCACGAGCTCTTCCACATCTTTGTGCTCGCTGCATGGATTTCTCAGTATTTAGCGGTCTCGATCGCCATTTACCGAAAGTAGCCTCATGCCCTAATCTTGGGCTCTATATACGCAATTCCGAGTTGATGGAGAGTTTCTAAATGGCAGAGAAGAAGTTCCGTAGCTGGGTGGGTTTTCGCGAAGAAGAAGAACGCGCACCCATAGCTAACCCTGTCGACCGCATTCGCGAACTTGAGTCGCAATTGGCGGATCTCCGCTCACGTCGCGATATCACCGGCTTGAGCCGTGAAGAGTTTGAAATTCTCGCAACTGAAACTGCGATGTCAATGATTAAATCTGCTCAGGCACGTGAAGCAAAGGCACATTCGACAGCTGACAGACTCATCGCTGAAACTACACGCAGCGCAAAAGACACACTTGAAGGTGCAGAGAATAAGGCGCGCAGCATCCTTGCTGGCGCTGAATCACGTGGTCGTAAATATATTTCTACTGCTGAAGTAGAGGCTGCCGAGATTGTCCGCGATGCAAGCCGCGAAGCAACAACAGTTGCTGATGCAAAGATTCGTGAAGCAGATGTCGTCGTTGAAGGAAAACGTCGAGAAGCAGTTGCGTTAACAACCGCTGCTCGTCGTGAAGCTGAACGAGTCATCTCTGAAGCCGCCGAAAACGTGGTCGAATATCGAGCATGGCTTGCAGATATCATCGCGGAATCTGAACGTCTCTACCGTAGCCAAGCATCAGCGCTTTCAGCTGCCGAAGCAGCAATCGCGCAATCACGCGAAAAGTTGGATTCCGCCTTCGCGCGACTTTCCAAGATGCAACAGGTAGTTGATAACTCACTTAATGAAGATGGCACTGTAAAAAAATCTGCGCCAATTCGAGTAGAAAGTAAGCGCACACGTGCTGCGATTGCCGCTCCTAAAAAAGCTGTAAAGAAGACTACGAAGAAGGCCGTCAAGAAAACTTCAGCAAAGCGTAAGTAATTTCGATGGCTACCAAACGAGGTATCCAGTACATCCCTGCAATAGATGGGCTGCGCGCACTCGCAGTCATTGCCGTCATGTTCTATCACCTAGGGTTTTCATGGATCCCGGGTGGTTTTCTCGGCGTTGATCTCTTCTTTGTTATTTCAGGCTATGTCATCACCCGATTACTTCTTGATTCAATCGCACAAAGTGGTGGCTTAGACCTTCGCGGTTTCTACATCGCTCGAGTACGCAGATTGCTTCCAGCCCTGATCTTTATGCTGGTCTCGACCATCATTGCCATAGGAATTTGGGCGCCAGATACGATCAAACGGCTTCTGACGGATACCCCATTCTCACTAACCGGAACAATGAACTGGTGGCTCGTCGCCCATCATCAGGATTACTTTGAAAGTATTGGTCGCCCTCCACTCTTGCAGCACACCTGGTCTCTCGCAGTCGAAGTTCAGTTCTATCTAGTGTGGCCGCTGATTCTTTACTTTATTCTTAAACGTTTTGGAAAGAAAGTTATTCCTGCCGCATCGCTGGTGATTGCAGCCGCATCTGGAATCGCTCTTCTCTTACTTTCATTTTCACTCGATGCATCAAATGCATCAAAGGTCAGCCATGTCTACTTTGGAACAGATACACATAGCATCGGCCTCTTCCTGGGTGCAGCACTTGCTGTCAGCTGGATTCCTCAAAACTTTACTGTCAATGTAACGAAGCAGGCACAGAACTTTATTGATGGTGTTGGTGTCTTTGGTTTTATTGGAATTCTCGCCTGTTTCCTCTTCATCGATGAAACACAACCGACTCTCTATAAAATCGCATTTCCACTTGCTGGTTTATTTGGCGCTGCAATCATTATGTCCGTTGTGCATCCAGCCTCGCGCTTTGCTCCCGTTCTACAGAATCCCATATTTCTCTGGATCGGCGAGCGTTCATACTCAATCTATTTATGGCACTGGGTAATCTTCCAAGTCACGCGGCCATCAGTGGATCTTGCTGGGCAAGAGTGGGCGCTTTACGCACTGCGCATTTTGATTGTCTTCGCTCTCAGCGATATCTCTCTTCGATTTATCGAGTTACCGATACGCCGAGGTGTATTTCAATATTGGCTTAAAGGCCTTAAATATCGGACTAAGAAAGATCGCAATCTCCAAACCCGTGCATTCACCGCACTAGTAGTAGTTCTCATTCTTATCGGTTCACTCGTCAGCGTTCGTGCAATCCACATCTCGCAGCAAGAGAGAAACAGGTTGGAAGCATCGCTGACTGCCAAAACATCAGAGATTAAGGCTGCAACAACAGATGGGTTATGGGTCACTGGTGACTCTGTCATTCTCGGCATCCGATCAGTTCTCGGTGAAAACTATCCAATTGCTCTGATTAATGCACGAATCGGAAGGCAAGCCCCAGAACTTCTCGATGTCATGGTTCATGACAAAGCACAAGTAGCAGGTTCAACAGTGGTCTTTGATCTAGGTAATAACAATGCCCTTACTCGCGAACAAGTGGTTGCAATCTTTGATGTCGTCAAAGATCAACCAAAGATTGTTGTTATAAATACCGCGGTTCCTCGGCCTTGGAGAGATAGCAATAATGCACTTCTTGCCGATGTTGTGAAAAATTACGCGCATGTCACCATCGTAGATTGGAATGCGAAATCTGAAGGTCACCCAGAATATTTTGCGCCTGACGGTGTTCATTTAGTGCCAGCCGGTGTCGCAGTCTATGTTGCAGAAATAGAGAAGTACTTATAAATAAAAAAACCCCGCCCAGTTATGGACGGGGTTTCTCTATTAAATTTATTCGAACTGGCCAGCAAATCCAAAGGCCTTAGCAACCCCGAGTGTTCCATCTGCATAGACTGCAGTAACGCGGAATGAAGTTGATCCGTCTTCAGACTTCTTAGCAAACTCTGCAGAAAGTGTTGTTGGAGAAACTTCTGACACTGCAGTCCAAGCACCTTGATTTGAGCGAGTCTCGACTTTGTAGCCCTTAACATCGCCCATTGGCGCAACCCATGTAATAACCATGACTGACTTGGAGCTATCTTTCCAATTTCCAATAAAGCGTGATGGTGCTTCACCTGTAGTTGCGCCGCTTGTTGCATCTGTTGCAGCAGCTGTCGCATCAGGAGTTGCCTGCGCTGAAATTGATGGATCTACTGCGGGTGCGGCATCATCATTTCCCTTACCGGAATTTGAGATGACAATTGCACCGAGTGCAACTACGCCGACTAGTACCAACAAGAGGACCTTGCTTGAAGATCCTTGCTTAGGTGCTGCAGATGGCTTTGATGTTGCCTTCGCGGCTACTGGTCGTGATGGCGCTGTAGGAGTTGTTGAAACGTTAACGCGTGATCCGCCTGTAGTTGGAACTGGAGGAATAACAACCTTTGAAGATGTCGACTTCTTAGCAGCAGACTTCTTAACTGCCTTCTTCGTTGTCTTCTTAGCGGCTGCCTTTTTGACAACCTTCTTTGCAGTTGTCTTCTTGGCCGCAGTCTTCTTCTTGGCCGCAGTCTTCTTTGCAGGAGACTTCTTTGCAGCTTTCTTGGAGGTTGACTTCTTAACCGTAGATTTCTTAGGTGCAGCTTTCTTAGCTGCGCTCTTCTTCTTTACTGCCACTGTGTATCTCCTTGAGTAATGTAACGGTGGAATATGGGAAAAGTTTAACCTAGGGTTTTAAGCAAAGCGATCACATGCGGTGCTATTGCACGGAGTGATTTTCCTCGGTGGCTGATTGCATCCTTCTCATCCGCGCTCATTTGCGCGCTGGAGAGCTCGAAACCTTCTGGTCGAAAGATGGGGTCATAGCCAAATCCCTGTTGGCCGATTGGGGCGTGCAGAATCCAGCCATCAAATTGTGCTTCCTCGCAATGGCTACGTCCATCAGGAAGATAGAGCGCTGCTACGCACGTGAAGTGCGCCGATCTTGATTCATCTGGAATATCGAGTAGCTGCTCTAATACCTTTGCAGTATTTGCTGCATCATCTCCATGGATTCCTGCCCATCGCGCAGAGAAAATTCCTGGATCTCCTCCAAGTGCATCGACACATAGACCACTGTCATCTGCAATCGCTGGAATGCCCGTTGCAAGTGACATTTCACGCGCCTTCTTTAAAGCGTTCTCTTCAAAAGTTGCTCCATCTTCAATAACATCATGAAGATCTGGAAATTTATCGAGTCCTACAAGATCAATTTCTCCGGGCGCTACAGCATCAAGGATGCGACGAAATTCTTCAATCTTTCCTTTATTGCGCGTAGCAAGTAGTAGCGTATGAGGCATTACTTCGAAAGAGCTTGCATCTGTAGATCTGTGAGCGTTTTACATCCTGCAACTGCAAGGTCTAGTAATGAATCGAGAAGTGCGCGATCAAATGGTGCACCTTCTGCAGTTCCTTGCACTTCAATAAAGCGACCATCGCCGGAACAGACAACATTCATATCTGTCTCTGCGCGGACATCTTCTTCGTAGCAGAGATCAAGCATGGGTACCCCATCAATAATTCCAACGCTTACAGCGGCAACTGAATCAGCAAGTGGCTTCGCGCCGGCTTTGATATGACCTTGCTTCTGCGCCCAAGAAATTGCATCAGCGAGTGCGACAAAGGCACCGGTGATCGCTGCAGTTCGCGTTCCGCCATCTGCCTGTAGAACATCGCAGTCAATAACGATTGTATTTTCACCGAGCTCTTTCATATCAACAATGCCGCGAAGTGAACGTCCGACAAGACGAGAAATCTCTTGTGTGCGTCCACCAAGTTTTCCCTTAACGCTTTCGCGATCAGAGCGGGTGTGAGTGGCACGTGGAAGCATTGCATACTCTGATGTAACCCAACCATTTCCAGAATCCTTTAACCAGCGAGGAACGCCTGGTGTAAAGGATGCAACACAGAGAACTCGAGTCTTGCCGAATTCAACGAGCACTGAACCTTCGGCATGATCGAGCCACCCGCGAGTGATCTTTATTTCGCGGAGATCATGTACTGCGCGTCCATCGTTGCGTGCCATTTCGTGCCCCATTTTCGTAAGTAGTGCGTTGTGTTTAGAGATCTTGATGTTGAACAGAACCAACTTCTGGCCCTAAGAAACGTCGTGCCAAAACTTCAAATGCCTTTGCATCTCCTGTTGCTAAGAATTTATGAGTTGCCGGCTCACTCGATGGTTCGCGAAGAAGTGAATTTTCAACAAGTACTCGGTATAAATCCTTGGCAGTCTCTTCGGCGCTAGAGACTAGAGAGACGTGATTGCCCATGACGTATGAAATTACGCCAGTAAGTAGTGGGTAGTGGGTGCATCCAAGTACCAAAGTATCAACTTCTGCATCAATCATAGGTTGAAGGTATTCGCGGGCTACTTTTGTGATTGCAGCCCCTGACGTTTCACCACGCTCTACAAATTCAACAAAGAGTGGGCATGCAATAGATTCAATCTTTAATTGAGGCGCAGCTGCAAATGCATCGAGATAAGCCTTCGAATCAATTGTTGCTCGAGTTCCAATGACGCCAACTTTTCCAGAACGAGTGGCGGCAACTGCTCGGCGTACTGCAGGTTGAATAACCTCAATAACTGGCACTGAATAACGTTCGCGTGCATCGCGCAACATGGCTGCACTTGCAGTATTGCAGGCGATTACGAGCGCCTTAACACCTTGGTCAACGAGAAAATCGAGCGTCTCTAATGCAAAATCGCGTACCTCGGCAAGTGGTCGTGGGCCGTAAGGACCGCGCGCTGTATCACCGATGTAGAGAGTTGATTCATTAGGAAGTTGATCAAGAATTGCGCGAGCGACAGTTAATCCGCCGACGCCAGAATCGAAGATACCGATTGGCGAATTACTCATGGCGCAAGTCTAACTTGCGTTAAGCCCAAAGAGTGCCGTCGAGCCCTACGGTTGCTTCCTCGATATGCGAGCCATATACCCCAGTTGATAAGTATTTCCAGCCAGCATCGCAGACAATAAAGGCGATATCAGCATCGCGACCATCGCGCACAGCTTCGGTAGCCATCGCAATTGCTGCATGCAAGATTGCACCGGTTGAAATACCGGCAAAAATTCCTTCTACTTCAAGAAGTTCGCGGACGCGTTTTACAGAATCTTGCGCGCCTACTGAGAAGCGACGGGTTAAAACAGATGCATCATAGAGTTCTGGAACAAAACCTTCATCGATATTGCGAAGTCCATATACCAATTCTCCATAGCGAGGTTCTGCAGCAATGATCGCAATATCCGGATTCTGCTCGCGTAGATAGCGCCCTGCACCCATCAGAGTCCCTGTTGTGCCAAGTCCTGCAACAAAGTGAGTAATAGTTGGTAGATCTTTGAAAATTTCAGGACCGGTACCTGTGTAATGCGCCGCAGTATTTGCTGGGTTTCCATATTGATAGAGAAATACATAATCTGGATTCTTTGCTGCAATCTCTTTCGCAACTCTCACAGCTTCATTGGAACCACCAGCTGCAGGTGAGGAAATAATCTGCGCGCCCCACATCTCAAGAAGTTGGCGACGTTCAGGGCTGGTGTTCTCAGGCATTACGCAGATGAGTTTGTATCCGCGTACCTTTGAAGCCATAGCAAGTGAGATTCCAGTGTTGCCGCTTGTAGGTTCAAGAATTGTTGAACCAGGTTTTAGCAATCCATCACGTTCTGCTGCTTCGATCATTGAGAGAGCGGTGCGATCTTTAATGGAACCAGTCGGATTGCGATCTTCCATCTTTGCCCATATGCGAACGTTGGGAGAGGGAGACAGACGCGGTAAACCTATAAGTGGAGTGTTACCAACGGATGCTTCAAGCGAGTCGTAGCGAGCCATAATTAGCCACCGGCAACAGCAGGCAAGACAGTGATTGAATCTCCATCTTTAATAGCAGCTTCAAGTCCACCAAGAAAACGAACATCTTCATCGTTGACATAGACATTGATAAAGCGTCGAAGTGCGCCATTTTCAAGCAATCGTTCGCCAAGGCCTGCGTACTTTGCATCGAGATCAGAGATCACTGCTGAAAGAGTTGAACCTTCAGCTTCTACTGTCTTCTGATCTTTTGTGTAAGGACGGAGAATTGTTGGGATACGTACTTCGATTGACATAGTGCAATTATGTCGAATAAGTGCTGCGAACTCTAATCGAGATGGTTAATCGGTAATTGAAACTGGTTCTTCTGTTACAACACCATCGATAATGCGATATGAACGAAACTCGATTGCAGGTGCAATCTCTTTGCGTGTAGAAACAAGCACATAATGAGCGCCGGGTTCGCCGGCATAGGCGATATCTGTGCGTGATGGGTATGCCTCGGTCTCTGTATGCGAGTGGTAAATCACAACAATCTCTTCATCGTTGTCATCGACCTCGCGATAGAGAGCGAGCAAATCTTTAGGATCGAATTCATAAAATGTTGGTGAATGAGCTGCATTGAGCATTGGTTTATGGCGAAGTGCCTTATCTGAACCCGCAGGGCCAAGAATTACACCACAACATTCATCTGGGTACTCGGCGCGTGATTGTTCAGCAATTGCATCAACGAATGCGCGTGAGATTTCCAAAGACATGGCGCAATCCTACTCTCTATTATTTTTATGAAAAATCAAGAGCTACCAAGCTGAGATTCTGCATCTTCATCTGCATCATCAATGAGTGCAGAAAGAAGTGTTTCTTGTAGCCAGCCAAGCCATGTATAGACAGCGTAGACGCCACGAAGTGGATCATCGGGTGCTAGTAGTTCTAACTCTTCATGCGAATTGTTCTCAACTTTTAACCGCACTCCAAGTGCTAAACGAATATCGTTGAGAGCGCCAAGCCAGGCATTGGCATTCTCGTGATCGAGATCAACGATTCCGTCATCAGCAGATTTCAAATGGATACGCATTGATATTGCATGCGCCTGCTTCTTCTGTCGAAGGGTAGATTCGGTATATCTACGAAACTCAGATGCATCTACCTGATCTGCATAGGCATTCGGCAGAAGGCGATGTAGTACCTCATCTTCAGGTGGCGAATCATGTGAGGTAATGCCCACCATCGCAGCGAGTGGATCATCATGTCCGTGATCAGTTCGTTCTGCTAATAGCTCGATAATCTGTTCGCAGAGATTGAGTAAAACCTCTTTTTCGCTTTCGCCAAATTGTGCAATATAGGAATGATCACCATGACGTGCAAAACCTTCTGTTGATGTCATAGTTGATCACCACGTTGGAGCGTTGCCCACAACCCATATTCATGCAGGCGTGCAACATCATGTTCCATCTCTTCGCGACTGCCGCTAGAGACGATTGCCTTGCCTTCATTATGAACTTGAAGCATTAGCTCTGTTGCACGCGATTTCGGATAACCAAAGAGCTCCATAAATACATAGACCACATACGTTTGAAGATTTACCGGGTCATCCCACACGATAGTGACCCACGGTGTATCGCCTGAGAAGATTGCTTGGATCTCTGCTTCAAGCTGATCTGCAATCTTTACCATCATCGGATAATGATATTAAATGTTGGCGATGTAACCACAGTCCACAGCGCATCAGCAGCAACTGATATGCGAAGCGCTAGAGCGCTACGAGATATGCCTGGAATCGTGATCGTGAATCCCCCTTGAGCATCAGTTGTGACAGGTTGACCCGATGGCTTCCATACACCTGCAACGAGTGATTCGACTTGTACATAATTTCCAGCAATACGAGGGCGCACGATTCCTGAAATCGTGATTGCTTCACCGCTCTTTACGGTGCCAGGAGCTGTCAATGTAAGTAAACGGGTAATCGTGACAGGAATATCTGCGCTGATTCCTTCGGAGCGCTCCCATGTACCATCAGTATGAATTCGAACCGAAGTTGTCTTTCCAATAATCAACGGCTTTTGGAAGGTTCCATCGGCACCTGTTGTCGCTGTTGCGAGCAGTCGATACGTTGTATCGCTTCCGGATCTTCCTTCGATCCGGACAGTCACATTTGCAACAGGTGACTTATCTTTAATAGTAAGCGCACCAGATACAACTATTGGGTTTCCATAATCAACGGCTGACTTATCAATCGATGCAGCTGCAGTAACTTGATCTGGTGCAATATCTTTAGCTACCTGTCGAATCGATTCCATAGCAAGTGGTTCTTCCATACCAAATGTCCAAGCAGTAATTCCACCGATGCGATATTTTGTAACCAGCGATGCTCGCGCAGCCCAGCTCTTTGCATCTTGATACCACGCCGTACGTGATGCAGTGCAGGATGTCGAAAGTCCCGAATCTGTTACTCCGTTATAGATCTTCTGGTATGAAAATGTCATCTCTGCGAATTGTTCGTTGTAGACAGGAGTTGCACTGTAAGTAGCAGCAAGGGACGCTGCATCGCGCATTACAAAAGTTGCAGCTTTGGCTCCGACTTTTACCGTATTCGCAACGTTCGATGGACAGACACCGGAAACAGCGGTAACCCAATCTCTGCCATATCCAGGAACTCCCACAAATATTTTCGATGCCGGCATAATTGAAACTGCATACTGCACAGTGCGTTCAGCCCACGTTATTGGACCAAGCGGGCCGGCATTTGCAACGGAGTAGTCATAAGTCATGATGCGAAGTTTGTCTATTGATCCTGCAATTGCCGCCCAGGCATATACGTAATAACCCTTCTGTGCATCATTTGGGTTGAGCACATAAGGGGTTGAAATAGAAAGTAATTTGTTCTGTGCATGGAGCGCAGTTGATAGCTCTTTTACAAAGGTAACCCACGATGGTGCTGTGTTTGTCCACGATGCATTGCCATCAACAAAGGCGAATCCTTCAAAATCTAAATCGATTCCGTCGTAGCTATTTGTGGTCACTAAATTCATAATCGCAGAAATAACTTGGGCGCGCGAAGCTGGAGATTTCAGCAGTCCCGCAAGAACTAATTTATCTGTGCCATCGGTAATAGTTGGAATAATTGAATATCCCGCGTTGTGAAGTGCGGTCAGTGGCTCAGTGATGGGAACACTTGGATTTGCCGGTGCATAGAGATCGGTGACAACGGCAGCCTTTGCCTTGCCATCATATTTGAGCGTATACCAAAATGGCATGACCTCTTTAATAAGATCTGAATTGTTGAGCGCATCAGGGAGCGCGGTTTTCATTGAGTAATACGGAATCCATCCCGTCAGAATTTTTCGAGGTGGATTATCGTCTGCATGTGCAATTGGAGTGACAAGTGGCGCAGCTAGGAGAAGCGCAGTTAAAAGGGTTGTGAACCTGCGCATCGTCAATACTGAGTCTCTGGTCCATTGGGATTGCGGCTTATGAAATGTGAGATAAATCCATATTCTCTATTGATAGAGAACACGTGAACAATAATTGAAATTGTTGCAATGAATTTAACAGCCACTGGAACTGCCACGATAATGACAGAGAGGCTCAGTAACATTCCAAGAGCATTGACTGCCGCCAAAAATGATCTGCGAAGGACTAGGACAAATTTACTATCGCTGAGATTCTTCGCCCAACGAGAAGTCAGAATAATTGCGATAGGGCCAGAGAAAAGTATGAAAGATAATAAAATCACTGCGAGGAGGGCTAAGGAGTACATTTCACTTACCTCCTAAATGCTGATTTCTAGTAATCAAGCGGTGTCCACGTTAAATCGGTCGTTGCAAAGAGTGCCATATCAATCTGCCGACCATCATCACGTGTGACCTTGTTGCGCAATATTCCTTCCTTTTCGTAGCCAGCGCTCGTGAGAAGTTTCTGTGAATCCACGTTATCGACATCGGCCAATCCATCGATACGTCGAAAGCCCAAAGTGCGCAGGCCATAATCAGTAATCAACTTTGCTGCGATGGTTCCGATTCCTTTGCCGCGCATCGACTTCTCTAACCAGTATCCAATCTCTGCAGTGTGGTTCTTTATGTTGATCGTGTGGAGTGAAATAACTCCAGCAAATTTCACTTCATCACCGTTGCCATGATCAATCACAAAGCGAAATTCTCTACGTTCTGCAAAGCTGAATGGGTCTGAGCGCACAAAATCAATTGCATGATCTAAGGTGTAATTGGCTGGAACGGTAGTAAATGCAGGGATCAGTGGATCTTGGCATGCATTGAAGATTGAGTCGATATCATTTTCAACACTGGGGCGAAGAGTTACAAGTCCATATTGCAGAGTAGGAATTTCTGTTGGCCACCAAATCATCTGAGGTTAGCCAACAAGTTCAGAATCATGCGCACGTGATTGATCATGTGTGCAACTTAAATTTGAAGGAAGAGCAGCGCATTCATCGCAGAGAAGAATCAGTTGGTGACATGAAGCTGTATTGCAATTGCGGAAATCTTTCGTTGGCGCACTGCACTTATCGCACTGACCAATGACCTTTGCCTTATCTGAAAAATCCATCGCCATGCGATCGTCAAAGATATAGAGCGATCCTTCCCAGTTAGCGTCATCGCCAAAACGTTCGCCATATTTCACAATGCCGCCATCGATTTGGTAGACCTCATTGAAGCCGCGCTTCTTCATGACTGCAGATAGAACCTCGCAACGGATTCCACCGGTGCAATATGTAACAATCGGCTTATCCTTGATGTGGTCGTATTTTCCGCTCTCGATCTCGCGGATGAAATCACGAGATGTATCGACATCAGGAACGATTGCGTTTTTGAATTTACCTATCTTTGCTTCATATGCATTGCGGCCATCGAAGAAGATAACGTCATCACCACGTTCTTTGACAAGTTCTTCTACCTGCTCTGGGCGAAGGTGAATTCCGCCGCCAACGACGCCATTTTCATCCACTTCGATTTCGTTGGGATTTCCAAAGGCGACTAATTCATCTTTGACTACAACGCGAAGACGTGGGAATTCATCGCCAGTTCCATCTGACCATTTAAAGGTAAT
>CAIPLJ010000131.1 GCA_903865885.1 uncultured Actinomycetes bacterium
AAGTTTGACGCCATGTTTCATTGCAACATCGCGCAGTATGCGCTGTGCACGGTGAATCTCCCACTGTGAAGTTGCGATACCAGCATCTTTGTTGGAATCTGAATATCCCAGCATTACTTCTTGAATATTTCCACGAAGTTCAACAAGTGTGCGATAGGTCGGGTCTGCAAGAAGTTTCTCGAGAATCTCACCTGCTGCGCGAAGTTCTGCAACAGTTTCAAGAAGAGGAGCAAAACCAATCTTTGCAACATTCTTATCGATATCAACAAGACCTGCTTGCTTTCCAAGGACAGTTGCTGCGATGAGATCGTCTGCACCCTTTGTCATAGAGACGATATAGGTCTCGATTACTTCTGGTCCAAAGCGTTCGATCAAATCTTCAATTGCGACAAAGGTATTGAGAGTCTTGGCTCCCGCTGCATCAAGCTTGCTGGAATCGAGCTTGGTAGATGAGGCAAGTTGCGCTGTAAGGATGGGGAATTTATCTGAATGTGAAAGTTCGATGTAGTTGCCCGAGATCATCTGTTTCAACGCATGGTGATGTGCATCTGAATGTTCGCGAATATCGAGCGTTGCATCGGTAAGACCAAAGGCTGCAACGGTGCGGATTGTGCGCTCGAGCAATCCGGTTGCTAGTAATTCACCGCGGTGCGCGAAGAGTGAATCACGCATCAAAGTCAGGTCTGCAAGTAGCTCGGCGGTGTTCTTGTAGTCACGACCTGCAACATGTGGTCCGCGAGCTGCATGGCGATCGCGCGTGAGTGCCAATCGATGCACAATTGCAGTTGCCTTAAGGCGATATGGCTCTTGTGCATTCAGACGTAAGAAGCGTGTCTCAAATTCAGGAAGGTTCTCAATATCTGCCTCAACTGATGCACTGAGTTCTGGGGTTGCACCTGCAATACGTGTTGAGACCGAGAGCATCTTGCGTAGGTGGTTCATCGCTGCGATTGTCGAGCGGATTGCGTGGCCCACCTGCATCACCACTGCATCTTCAGTTATTTGTGGCGTGATGTTGGGGTTACCGTCACGGTCTCCACCGATCCATGTGCCAAATGTCAGTGGGCGCGCAGTAACGGGTAAATCAATCTGTAGTCGCTTAAGTTCGCGGGCAAAGTCGTTTAGAACTTCAGGAACTGTATTCGCAGACAAATCATCGAGGTAATACAGAGCGTTGGTCGCTTCGTCGAGGGGTTCAGGGCGAGTTAAGCGAAGTTCATCTGTCTGCCATAACAAGTCAACCGTTTCAGCAAGGCGTTCATCCTGAGTAACAGATTTGGGAGTATCAAGAAGTGAGGCAACTTCGCCCAATTTATAGAGAATTGAACGGCGCGCAGCTTCGGTTGGGTGTGCGGTGAAGACAGGACGAATATTGAGATTGTTGATCATCTTTACTAAATCAGCGTGTGAGATTTCATGGCCCGCAATCGGGTTCTTCATCGCATCGTCAATCTTGTCGATTGCTCGTGTTATCCATGAGCCACCTTGGGTGCGGACTTCAGCAAGTACGCGTGAGCGGTGAACTTGCTCTGCAACATTTGCTAAGTGAAAGTAAGTACTAAATGCACGCACAAGTTGCGTTGCATCAGCGACTGAAAGTTTTTCAAGAATTTCAACTCCGCCACCTTCGCGAACGCCTTTTCGCACGCTCTCTACAAGATCGAGTAAGTGTTGTCCTTCTTGGCGGACAAGTGACTGGCCGAGTAGATCGCCAAGGCGCCTTACATCGCTGCGAAGGGTCGCATCATCAGATGCAATGATGTTCTTCGTCTGCGAGGTCTCGGTCACTGGAGAATTATCACAGATGGAGAGGGCCCGATAGACTGTAATTGTTCGCCCCCCTTCTTTTTGAAGTGGGGCCTTAAGGCGTTTGGAGGCTATTCACATGAGAGGAATTCTCGCGGTATTACATAGTGATACCGAAGTTACCTCTGCCCTCAACGATTCCACAAAGATCATCGCTCCAGCCTCGAGCTATCCATTCTTGATCTCACTCATTGCTGAAAATAAGCCTCTGCTCGTTGTGACAAGTTCCAGTCGCGGTGCAGAAGATTTAAGTGAATATCTCACTAGTTTGCATCCACGAGTATATGAATTTCCTGCATGGGAGACCTTGCCGCATGAACGTTTAAGCCCACGGAGTGACACAGTCGCACGCAGACTTTCAACGTTGTATTCACTGACTGAAAATCAGAAGAATCCAATAGTTGTTGCACCGGTGCGCGCTGTAATTCATCGCTTTATTGAATCTCTTGCAAAGAGCCCGCTCTGGACTCTAGAGATTGGCCAAGAGATTGGTTTGACTGCTCTGATTAACCATCTGACTGAGCTTTCCTTTACTCGCACAGATCTCGTTGAAAAACGTGGAGAGTTTGCGGTGCGTGGTGGAATCGTCGATGTCTTCTTGCCACTCGCTGCGCACCCTGTGCGTATTGATTTCTTTGGTGATGAAATCGAAGAGATTAGTTACTTTGAAGTTGCAGATCAGCGAACCAGCGATCCGGTTATTGGAAAGCTTGCAATATTGCCGTGTCGTGAACTTTTACTGACCGATGCAATTCGCACCCGCGCAGAGTCACTGAAAGATCGTTATCCAAGCGCCGTTGAGATACTCGATAAAATTGCACAAGGAATAATCGTTGAGGGTATGGAATCACTCATCCCA
>CAIPLJ010000132.1 GCA_903865885.1 uncultured Actinomycetes bacterium
CCAACGCCAGATGAACCTGCGCCACCCAGTGATATTGATTCGATATCTGACATGTGCGCGACATAGCGAATTGGTTTCGCGCCAGACTGTGTTGGTGGCGCGTCGTAGAGAGCATCAATATCAGATACGAGAACCAATAGATCGGCCTGAATAAGAAGGGCAACAAGTGCTGCAAGTCGGTCATTATCTCCGAAGCGAATTTCTTGAGTTCCAACAGTGTCATTCTCATTAATGATTGGAACAACCCCGAGTGAAAGTAACTTAGTAAGAGTCTGTTGAGCATTTGCGTAGTGCGAACGGCGCACAATATCTTCAGTGGTAAGCAACACTTGTGAAGAGATCACTCCGTGAGCATTGAACTTCTCGCCGTACTGGGCAATGAGCAATCCTTGACCCACAGATGCTGCAGCTTGCTGAGTAGCTAAATCCTTTGGGCGGACTTTTAACGCCAGTGGTGCAAGACCTGCGGCAATTGCACCCGATGAAACAAGAACGACTTCGGCGCCACGCTTCTTGAGTGAATATGCAAGATCGACAATTTTTTGCACTGCATGTGGATCTAATCCAGAGCCAGCAGAACCCGTGAGCGAGGAAGATCCAATCTTGATAACTACGCGCTTAGCGCTTGTTATTGCCCCGCGGTTCACTTGTCATTGCTTTCTGTTTCGCTCTCTTCGATTTCATCGAGAGATAATTTAATTTCAGGGTTGGTAGGTTCTGCAACGTTGTACTCCCACTGACGAGCAACTTCATCGTCAGAGAGGCGATCGCGTTCTACTTCAACGGTCTGCCACGCGCCTTCAAGGCGTGAATCTTCTCCGCGACGATGCAAGAATCCTGCAAGTTGTTCTGCTCCTGCTTCGATAGTTGGCTCCCATTCGAAGACAACTTCATTATCGCCTGAACCAATACGTACTTCAGATCCGGCTGATGCACCCTTCTTGAAGAGTTCCTTCTCAACACCGAGCTGTGCAAGGCGATCTGCAAGATATCCAATTGCTTCAGCATTCTTAAAGTTTGTCTGGCGAACCCAGCGAACGACTTTCTGTCCGCGCACGCTAAAGGAATCATCGCCATTCTTCTGGACAGTAAATCCTGAATCATCGACTGCAGTAGGGCGCAAGATAATGCGAGTGCGTTCTTCCTTTGCAGCCTCTGCTCTTTCGCGTTGAACAAGACGTGCCATTGCATACATCAGCTCTGGCAAACCTTCGCGACTAGCAGCGGAGACTTTATAGACCTCGTAACCCTTTTCCTTCAGCTGTTCTTCAACCATATCGGCCATTGCTTTGCCATCAGGTAAGTCAATCTTGTTGAGAGCGACAATGCGCACACGATCTTCGAGTCCGCCGTAGAGTGCAAGTTCCTTCTCGATTGCATCTAAATCATCAATTGGGTTGCGGTCTGTTTCCAGAGTTCCGCAATCGAGAACGTGAACAAGTGCAACACAGCGTTCGACGTGGCGAAGGAATTGCAGACCGAGGCCCTTTCCTTCTGATGCACCAGGAATAAGTCCTGGAACATCGGCAACGGTAAAGCGAGTATCTCCTGCTTGAACAACGCCAAGGTTTGGAACAAGAGTTGTAAATGGATAGTCAGCAATCTTTGGACGTGCAGCAGAGATAGCGGCGATCAAAGATGATTTACCGGCACTTGGGAATCCCACAAGAGCAATATCTGCAACTGATTTGAGCTGAAGAGTAAGTCTGCGTTCTTCACCTGGTTCGCCAAGAAGTGCAAAACCAGGTGCACGACGCTTTGAAGATGAAAGTGCAAGGTTTCCAAGCCCACCATGTCCACCGCGTGCTGCAAGAAATGTTGTTCCGATACCAATGAGATCTGCGATCTGTTCGCCGTTTTCATCATAGATAACGGTGCCGTTAGGAACAGGCATGATTAAATCTTCGCCAGATACTCCATCTTTACGATCGCCAAATCCTTGATGACCTGATGTTGCTTTGCGATGTGGTGAGTGGTGAAAATCTAGAAGTGTTGTGACAGATGAATCAACGACAAGGATGATGTCGCCACCGCGTCCACCGTTACCACCATCTGGACCACCGAGGGGTTTAAATTTTTCGCGCTTAACAGAGACGCAACCATCGCCGCCTTTTCCGGCAGAGGCATAGAGAGTGACGCTATCGATAAATGTTGTCATTCTTAACTCCCCTTCCTTTGAGACCGATGTAAAACCATTGATAAATA
>CAIPLJ010000133.1 GCA_903865885.1 uncultured Actinomycetes bacterium
TACATCTGCATGGTCGGTATTAGTCTCACCAACCTTGGATGCTCCCCCAGGTGAACCAAGTTCAATAAAGAATTCAGTATTGATCTTCTTATAGCCCTGCCACTGTCCTGGAACATCATCTTCGTAATAAATAGCTTCGACAGGACATACGGGCTCGCACGCTCCGCAGTCGACGCACTCGTCGGGCTGGATGTAGAGCATGCGGGTTCCGTCATAGATGCAATCGACTGGGCACTCTTCGCGGCATGACTTATCTTTTACATCGACGCAAGGTTCAGCGATTACATATGTCACGAAGATTCCTCCAAAAGACTTAAGAACGGTAGGCGGTAATTCTAACCCTGCGAGAGCGACCTTGCACGATTATGGTTTACGCATGGCCACCATGAGTTTGCGCACTCAGATTTCGCTCGCCCTTGGCAAGCGGGTGACAATCAGGCTTGCCAATAGCGATGGCACCTATAGCGATATTGTCGGCGTTTTACAGAGTGAGACAAGCCTTATCAATCGGCGATCAGAAACGATTCACTTCAATCCGAACGATGTTGCAGCCTTCCGGGTAATCCCCGTCTTTAATCGACGTGACAATTCTTCTGGCAGGCTCTCCATTTATGACACGATGACGCGGAAAGTGCAGAGTATCGAAGGCAGAGATGGCGCCATCACTATGTATTGCTGTGGGCCCACTGTTTATCGCGATGCCCATGTTGGAAATTTACGAACCTTTCTCTTAGCCGACTTGATTAGCAGAACTATTCAGTTGACCGGAGTTGAAGTTCGACTGATTCAAAACATCACTGATGTGGGACACATGTCAGATGATTTCGAAGGTCACGATAAATTACTTCAGGAATCTGAAAAAACTCAGACTGATCCATTTGAAATTGCCCGAACCTTTGAATCGCACTTTCATACCGATACTGCGCTTCTAAATATCATTCCTGCAGATGCATACCCCCGTGCATCAGAGACGATGCCAGAAATGATTACATCTATTACCAAACTCATCGAAGGCAAGCATGCCTATGTCGGGACCGACGGTTCGGTTTACTTCGATGCCACATCATTTCCCACATATGGAGCGCTCAGCGGAAATCGTCTCGATGCTCTCAAACCCGGCCACCGATATGAATTCACAGATGAAGGCGGAAAGAGATTCCATGCAGATTGGGCGCTCTGGAAGTTAGCAGGTGCGCGCACTCAGATGATTTGGGATTCACCATGGGGTTCCGGTTTTCCAGGTTGGCATATCGAGTGCACTGCCATGTCAATTGATTTGCTAGATGCTCATGTCGATCTCCATGTTGGCGGAATAGATTTGAGATTTCCTCACCATGAAAATGAACGAGCTCAGTCAAATTCACTGA
This sequence comes from uncultured Actinomycetes bacterium, assembly GCA_903865885.1. Classification (GTDB taxonomy): domain Bacteria; phylum Actinomycetota; class Actinomycetes; order Nanopelagicales; family Nanopelagicaceae; genus Planktophila. Next base: position 1,368 of record CAIPLJ010000133.1, read on the forward strand.
CAGGAAATGAAACCGTTACGACTTGGGTTCATGGCGAGCATCTTCTCTTTGAGGGTAGAAAGATGTCTAAGAGTGCAGGAAATGTTGTACTGCTCTCTGACATCATCGCTCGAGGACTTGATCCTCTAGCGCTGCGCTTTACCTTTCTTGAAAATCGCTACCGATCGCAAATGGATCTCAGCTGGGCATCACTTGAAGCTGCTCACTCAACGTTAAAGCGCTGGCGAAAATTGCTCGCAAACTCTGGAACGGGAAGCGATATCAAATTTGATCAAGAGATGAGCGATGCCTTCACAACCGATCTCGATACACCACGTGCAATGCAGAGGCTAAGAACAATTGAGAAAGACCTCACTATCGGTGCTTTAGATAAACGCGCACTCTTTCTCTTTGCCGATCAAGTTCTAGGTTTGGATTTGGACCGTATTGTTAAAGAAGAACCGATTACACCCGAGTTGCAGGATCTCATCACGAAACGTGCACAAGCTCGTGCAGATAAAGATTGGGCGTCTAGCGATGCTTTACGAGACCAACTCGATGCTGCGGGAATTGAAGTGCAGGATGCAGCCGATGGTCAGAGTTGGCGCTGGAAATAAATTAGTTACGTTGAAAGACTGCGATTAGACCTGCAATAAAACCAATTGTTAAGAGGGTGCTGCCGGGAGTATCACCTTGAATAAGTAGCTCGTGACCTGCACCGAAAGAGCCAGCTTTGCCAATGACAATTAACCAACCTACGAGCGCAGCAACTTTGTAACGACGTTTACCGAAGTAGCGACCTAGCCACCAGATTGCACTATATGTAGCAATGAGCGCGACGGCTACACCTAATGGCGGCAATGTTTGGTGAATAAGAGTTGCAGCCACTGCAGTAACAGCTCCGAAGAAGAGTGCGAATAAAACTTTCATCTAGAGAGAAATACCTGCGAGAAGATCGGTTTCATATCCCTGCGCATCAAATGGCTCACACTTTGCACCCTTAATAAGTGTGTAGTACTCAAATCCCCACACCTGAAGTCCTAAGTTATTAGAGAGTGCAAAGAATGGCCCGTCGACTTCAATTTGTGTCGCGTGTGCACGCATCGCATCCATCTTCTGATTCACATAGGCATTTCCATCAATGCGGGCGTGAACAAAGGAATCATCTTTCGCAAAGGGCAGATCATCTGCGCTCTCTGCACCCATAAAGTCAGAGCCAATCTTCTTCATCGCATCGATGCCTTCTTGAATGACAGATTTAGGCATCACATTCCAATAAATTTTCGGGATATCCCACACTGACTTTTCCGAGGCCGCCATCGCAACGCGGTGAGCTTGAATGTGATCAGGGTGGCCATATCCGCCAAATTCATCATAGGTAATTAAAATGTGTGGCTTTACTTCATCAATAACTTTAACCAGATGTTCAGTGGCTCCATCAAAATCTGCGCTCCAGAACGTATCGGGGCGATTATTTGGTTCAGTCCCCATCATTCCGCTATCGCGGTATTTGATAACTCCCTCACCTAGGAATCGGTGATCGGTGATTCCGAGTGCTTTCATCGCCGCTGCAAGTTCTTCTACGCGATGTTCGCCAAGTGAGTCTGTTTGATGGGCAGCCAAATGTGCAAGGTCGGGAACAAGTACCTCGCCTTCTTCGCCGCGAGTGCATGTCACCAATGTAACTTCGGCACCCAATGCTGCGTACATCGCCATCGTACTTCCATTATTTATTGTCTCGTCATCTGGGTGTGCATGTACGAGAAGTATGCGATAGCCCTTATAAGAATCTTTCATTAGTAAACCGGAAGGGATGTGTCGATTTGCTTAGCCCAAGCGATGACTCCACCAGCCACGTGTGATGCGCCAGCAAAACCAGCACTTTTAAGGATCGCTAAACATTCCGCAGAGCGGACACCGCTCTTGCAATGAAGAATGATGGGTTTATCCTGCGGCAGAGATGCAAGAACACTTCCATCGATAAATCCTTGCTTAGGAATTAGGTGAGCCGTTGGAATCTTTACAATCTCATATTCGCTTGGTTCGCGGACATCGATCAGATAGAAGTCTTCTTTGGCATCAATCTTTGATTTAAGTTCCTGAACTGTGATTGTCGATCCCGCACTTGCAGCTTGTGCTGCATCTGAGAGAGTTCCGCAGAAAGCCTCGTAATCAGGAAGTAATTCTTTCTGCGTTGCCTTTTCGCTACACAGTGGGCAATTAGGATCTTTACGCACCTTGATTTTTCGGAAAGTCATATCGAGGGCGTCATAGACCATGAGCGAGCCAATAAGTGGTTCGCCAATTCCGGTCAGAACTTTGATTGCTTCTGTTGTTTGTATTGATCCGATTGTTGCGCAGAGAACTCCAAGTACGCCGCCTTCGGCGCAACTAGGAACCATTCCGGGAGGTGGTGGTTCTGGATAAAGACAGCGATAACAGGGTCCGTACTCAGCCCAGAAAACGCTTGCTTGGCCATCGAATCGATAAATAGAGCCCCACACATATGGCTTCTTCAATAAGACACATGCATCATTAACAAGGTAACGAGTTGCAAAGTTATCTGTGCCGTCAACGATGATGTCATATTGAGAAAAAATCTCCATCACATTTGAATTATCTAATCGAGTCTCGTGCAAAATAACATTGACATAAGGGTTGATCTCAGCGATCTTCTCCGTTGCGCTTACCGCTTTGCTCTTTCCGATATCTGATTGGCCATGAATAATCTGACGCTGTAAATTTGATTCATCCACGGTGTCGAACTCGACAATACCGAGAGTTCCGACACCAGCAGCTGCTAAGTACATAAGAGCCGGGGAACCTAAGCCACCTGCTCCCACACAGAGAACTTTTGCGTTCATCATGCGCTGCTGTCCTGCCATAGCTACATCAGGGATGATCAAGTGGCGGCTATATCGGCGCACTTCATCAACTGTGAGAGCAGGTCCTGGCGTTACGAGCGGCGGGGTCTTCATGACATCAATTCTGCCGTACTGTGCCTTTCGTGGCTAATTCAGTACGATTCTCATAATGAGTACAGAAACTGCATCTGCAAACAATTCGCGTTCAGATAAATCGCGTCTCCCTCGTGACGAGCGTCGCGCAATTCTGCTCTCTGCCGCTCTCGAAGTTTTCACAGCGGCTGGCTATCACTCAGCTGCAATGGATGAGATCGCAGATCGCGCCAATGTCAGTAAACCAGTTCTCTATCAGCACTTCCCATCTAAATTAGATCTCTATCTCGCTGTGCTTGATCTGCATATTGATTCGTTGGTCTATGAAATTCAGAAAGCAATCTCTTCAACTCCCGACAATGAACGACGCGTTCATGTCACCATCGAGGCTTACTTTAACTTTATTGAAAATGAGGGTGAAGCTTTTCGCCTTCTCTTTGAGAGCGATATGAACGTCGAACCTCAAGTGCGCGAAAGACTCAACCGCATGACTTACGACTGTGCTGCAGCTGTTTCTGGTGTGATTTCAAATGACACTGGCCTTCCCAAAGAAGCAGCGATGATGCTTGGAGTCGGATTGATCGGTTATGTACAAGTCACGGCTCGCCATTGGCTCGAACGAGATAGCAAACTCACACGTCAGCAGGCGATGGAGCTCGTTGAAAACCTCATGTGGCGAGGAATATCTGGATTTCCCCGTACTGACTCTTAGCGAATAAGATAGGTATATGAGTTCAAAGAAATCTGAAAAGGCATCAAAAGTCCGTATCTCAATTACCAATGTTGGAAGTGAACTCTCATTTGATTGTCCTTCAACCCCAGCTGAAATTAAGAGCGCAGTAACAGCAGCTCTTTCAGCACAAACACCACTTAATCTTCAAGATGTACAGGGACACGAAATCATCGTTCCTGCGGACAAGATTGGTTATGTCGAAATTGGCGAACCAGCTGAGCGCCGCGTCGGTTTCGGCGTCGTGTAAGTGAGTCTGACTTTCGCAGACCTTCCTCTTCGTAAGGAAACAATCGCAGCTCTTGCCGAACATGGCTTCACATCACCTTTCCCTATTCAAGAGATGGTAATGCCGATTGCGCTAGCAGATGGCGATGTCATCGGCCAGGCAAAAACTGGAACAGGTAAGACTCTCGCATTCGGTATTCCAGTTATTGAACGTGTTATCGCACCTAATGATTCAGATTGGGATCAGCTTCCAAATCAAGGTAAGCCTCAGGTACTTGTCGTTGTTCCCACGCGCGAACTCTGCGTACAGGTAACTAAAGATATTGAAGAGCTCTCTTTTAATCGCGGAATTCGCACGCTTGCTGTCTACGGTGGTCGAGCATTTGAGCCACAGATCGAAGCTCTGCAGAACGGTGTTGAAATCGTTGTCGGAACTCCCGGTCGCCTTCTCGATCTCTATCGTCAAGGACAGCTCACACTAAAGTTTGTATCTCGTGTAGTTCTCGATGAGGCAGATGAGATGCTCGATCTTGGCTTCTTGCCAGATGTGGAAAAGATATTTACCAGCACTCCTGCTCGCCAACAGACGATGCTTTTCTCAGCAACAATGCCCGGAGACATCATCGCTCTTGCTCGTCGCTTCATGAATCAGCCAGTGCATATTCGTACTCAAGATAATGAAGATGAAGGCGCAGTTGTATCTCGCATCGAACAATTTGTAGTGCGCGCACATGCCATGGATAAGATTGAAATGTTGGCACGTATTCTTCAAGCAAATGGACGCGGACCAACAATCGTTTTCTGTCGTACTAAGCGCACGGCACAAAAGACTTCCGATGACCTTGCAGAACGCGGTTTCCGTGCAGCGACAATTCACGGAGATCTTGGTCAATCTGCTCGCGAAAAGGCGCTCAATGACTTTAAAGCTGGTAAATCAGATGTACTTATCGCAACTGATGTTGCCGCACGCGGAATCGATATCGATGGAATTACACACGTTATTAACTACCAATGTCCTGAAGATGAGAAGACATATGTACACCGAATCGGTCGTACCGCACGTGCAGGCGCACACGGCATCGCTGTTACCTTTGTCGATTGGGATGATCTCGCACGCTGGAAGATGATCGATACTGCACTCGTTCTTGGACTACCAGAACCAGTAGAGACGTATTCATCATCAGAACATCTCTTTGAGATGCTTAACATTCCAGCTGGCTCAACTGGCCGTATGACAAAACAGAGAGCGCCTCAGGTGGACAAGGTCGAAAAGCCTGCCAAGGTAAAGAGTGATGCACCTAAGAAGGTAGAGAAATCTGCTGAACCCCGCGTAAAGCGCGAACGTACTCGCACCAAACGCATTACAAGTTAACTTGCTGCAAATGCCTTAATCGCATTTGCCAACATCTGCACCGCAATTGCTGCCAGCAAGAGTCCTGCAATACTTGCTAATAAAGTAACGCCAGATTCCTTAATAATCGTGACAATCTTTGTCGATGCCATCAGTACTGTGCCAATGATCAGATGCACAGCCAAGATGGCGATGACGAGTCCAAGTATCTGGGCATGTGTATCTGCCTTCTGCACATAAATCATCGTTGCAACGATTGCCCCAGGCCCTGCAAGCAGTGGCGTTCCAAGAGGAACCATGCCGATGTTATTGCTCGAACTTTCTGTGCCAGCACTTTTATTTCCTGTTAATAGCTGAAGCGCAACATAGAGAAGCAGTAGTCCGCCAGCAGCTTGCAACGCTTCGATGGAGACATTCATGTAATCAAGGATGAATCGCCCGAAGATTGCAAAGCTTGCGATGACAAAGAGTGAGACTCCAGCTGCTTGCCAAGCAAGTCGCACGCGTTCGCGTTGTGGTTTATCGCCCACTAGCCCTAAAAAGATTGGGGTTGCACCAGGAGGATCCATGATTACAAAGAGAGTGACAAAGGCTTGCGTAGCAAATGTGACTGCTCCTAATGAATTCATTTAGTGACGACCCTTCGTTGATTCGCTTCTGACTCTAGTCGAAGCCATTGTGTCTTATCAGTGACATTTTCTGCTAACCCATTGAGCTTTCCTGTGCCGTGATAATCACTTGATCCAGTAGTAACGAGGTTGAGTTCGCGGGCAATAGCGCTCAGTGATGCTTGTTCCTCTGCATTCTGGTCTCGATGGTGCACTTCAATTCCATTCAGGCCAGCACTAACAAGATCAGCGAAAGAAGTTGCATCGAGCACTTGTCCGCGTCGCGATGCAAATGGGTGAGCAATGACAGCTACTCCCCCGGCACTACGAATCGCCTTGATTGCATCGACGGGAGTAGGAGCGGCGTGCGTGACGTAATACTTTGAACCGTTATTGAGAAGATCAAGAAATGCTTCATCGCGAGATGCCACTACGCCATTTGCAACAAGTGCATCCGCAAGATGGGGACGTCCGAGAGTTGCTCCATCGGGCATTGCCTTATAGACATCATCGAGTGAAATCTGAATTCCATCTGCTTGGAGAAGTTCCACCATTGCGCGCATACGTGGGATGCGAGTATCTCGAGAATCAGAAAGGAGTTGTTGGATAGCACGATCTTCTCCATCAAATAAGAGCCCCAACATATGCACGCTAATTCCATCGTGAGTAAGGCAGGAAATTTCTGCACCTAGCACCAATTCAATCTGCGGTTGAAGTGCTGTGATCGCCTCACTCCAGCCCGCTGTTGAATCATGATCGGTGATTGCAAGAGTTGTGATTCCTGCAGCAAGTGCCTTCTTGACCAGTGCGAAGGGGGTATCTGTTCCATCGCTACATCTTGTATGAGTATGCAGGTCAATCATTCTTCAACCATCGCAGTCTGTGAGCGAGTACGCAAGACCACAAGAATACATCCGAGCAGAATTAAAATTACTCCAGGAATAATCGTAAGCGTTGGTTGCTTTCCAATTTTGAAGATCAGCGAAAGTACAGCAGCTACCGGAACTTCAAAAAAGACAATCATGGACACAACAGCGGGTGATACTCGTTTCAAGGTCAGATTGAACATAGTGTGACCCAAAATCTGTGCACCGATAATAAGTGCAAGCAAGATCCACCACTGGCGAGAAACGAAATGTATTATTTCAGAGCCTGTTAGCAAAGCCATGGGCAGTGCCGTCACAGCACACACGAAATAACAGATAGTTGTATACGAAGTTGTTTCAAGAGTCTTTTGAGCACGTGAGCCAATCAACATGTATGCAGCTGCAAGTGCTCCTGAAATTAGCGCTGATAAGTCGCCTAGAAAAGAACGACGATCGAGTCGGAGATCGATTCCGGTAACAAGTAGAACTCCAGAAAAACTAATGAGCATTCCAAACCACGCTTTGGTGGGGATATGGCCGCCAGTAATTTTTACGAATAGTGCTGCAAAAATCGGCTGTGTTGCAACGATTGCAGTTCCCGCAGTAACGCTTGTCATGCGCATAGATATGAAGAATCCAACAAAATGTACTGCGAGTACTACTCCTGCAAGGATTGCCCACTTGACTCCGGTGCGATGTAACTTGTGTCGAAGCGCAAAGGGAAGCGTCACAAGTGAGCCACCGAGATTTCGCCAGAAAATCAAGGTCGGAACCGGCATCGAGCTAATTGCTATCAGCGGGCCAGATGAACCGATTCCAAATATTCCAATAATCAAGCGGATGAGGTCAGGTCTCGCGGGCAGTTCCGTGTGATTATCAACGGTTCTATTCTGCGGCGAGGACATTAGGCAAACCTAGCCGATAGCCCACGCGTTACTCTTATCCCATGAGCGGAAATAACATCAATCGCATATTTCTCGCCCGTCTTGCAGGCACTGCGGTCTTTGACCCAAATGGCGATCCCGTCGGCAAGGTGCGCGATGCTGTGGCGACCCTTCGTTCTAATAATCAATCACCACGCGTTCTCGGTCTCGTTGTAGAAGTTCCTTTGCGTCGTCGCGTCTTTGTTCCTATAACTCGAGTGACATCAATCGAATCCGGGACCGTTGTCATTACTGGGCTACTGAATATGCGTCGCTTTGAACCTCGCGCGGGTGAAATGCTTGTCCTTGGAGATTTGCTCGATCGCACAATCTCTCTTGTTGAAAATAACGAAGATGTCTTGGTTGAAGATATGGCGATGGAACAGAATCGCACTGGCGATTGGCTCATCACTCGCGTTCATATTATGCGAAAGGGCCGTGGGCTCCGTCGCAAAGGTGCAACCTCTACTGTTGCTTGGGAAGAAGTCACCGGGTTTGCACACCACGAAACTAATCAAGGTGTGAGTAATCTCCTTTCAACTCTGAGCAATCTACGTGCGGCAGACCTTGCAGCTGTAATTCAAGATCTTGCTCCTAAGCGTCGAGTAGAAGTTGCTCGAGCACTCGACGACGAGCGACTAGCAGATGTACTTGAAGAAATGGATGAGTCAGAGCGAGTAGCACTACTTGCAGAGCTTGAAGGTGAGCGAGCTGCAGATATTCTCGAAGAGATGGATCCAGATGATGCTGCAGACTTGCTGCGCGAAATCGGTGAAGAGCGTGCTCAGGAACTTATTGGCTTGATGGATCCTGAAGATGCCGAAGATGTCCTTCGCTTGATGACTTATGAAGATTATTCAGCTGGTGGAATGATGACGACAGAACCGATTGTGATGTCTGCCGATTACACCGTTGCAGATGCACTTGCTGCTGTGCGCCAAAGCGAAATTTCTCCGGCGCTCGCATCACAGGTATTTATCGCTCGCCAACCTCTCGAGACTCCAACCGGGCGTTTTATTGGGATGGTCCACTATCAACGTCTACTTCGCGAACCACCTTCAACGCTCCTAGGCTCAATCGTCGATACAAATACGCAGGGAGTTAATCCCGACGCATCTCTGCATGCTGTTTCGTCATACTTAGCTAGTTATAACTTGCTCTCACTGCCTGTTATCGATGCCAATGACCGCCTACTCGGCGCTGTCACTGTCGATGACGTGCTCGATCACTTGTTGCCTACCAACTGGCGCCACGATCACAGAGATTCTGCAGCAACCACTGCTGCACTCGAGAGCATCGATACCAATTTTACTGAAGTCTTAACTGAGGAGGTGTAACGATGGCACGCAACTACGGTTTAGATACTCCACGCGAAACTCGTCGTTCACTTCGCGGAAATATTGACCCAGAAACTTTCGGCCGCCTATCCGAACGCTTTGCGCGATTCTTAGGCACTGCTCGTTTCTTGGTCTACATGACTGCATTCGTTGTCAGCTGGGTTCTCTGGAACTCACTTGCTCCACTTGAAATTAGATTCGATAAATATCCATTTATCTTTCTAACTCTCATACTTTCATTACAAGCTTCTTATGCAGCACCTCTGATTTTGCTTGCGCAGAATCGACAGGCAGATCGCGACCGTATTGCGCTCAATGAAGATCGTGCACAAAATGCTCGAAGCATTGCAGATACCGAATACCTCACACGCGAACTTGCCAGCTTGCGTATTGCACTTGGTGATGTAGCTACACGTGATTACCTACGTAACGAGCTTGGCGACCTAGCTAAAGAAATCGTAGAAGAGCTACGCAAGCCCGAGTCTGACGCCTAGTAAAGATTTCTCTCGCACGATAAGTGTTGAGACAATTTCATTGATTGCACGAGCACTAGGACTATCTGGCGCTGAGATAACTACAGGTGCACCAGCATCGCCACCTTCGCGAAGTTCTGGACTAAACGGAATCTTTCCAAGGAGTGGAACATCTGCGCCAATAAGTTGAGTTAGACGTCGGGAAGTCTCTTCTCCTCCACCTTCACCAAAGAGTGAAGTCATTTCTCCACATTTGGAACATGGATATGCAGACATATTTTCTATAACCCCAATGACACGTTGATGAATTTGATGAGCAATTCTGCCAGCGCGTTCTGCAACTTCAGCCGCTGCAATCTGCGGAGTAGTAACCACAATAATTTCTGAAGATGGAACAAGTTGTCCTAGAGAAATAGCAAGGTCTCCAGTACCAGGTGGAAGATCGATGTAGAGAATATCGAGATCTCCCCAATAAGCATCCGAGAGAAGTTGTTCGAGTACGCGATGAAGCAGAGGGCCACGATATGCAATTGCATCTGATCGCTCTGGCTTAAACATCTCCATAGAGACTGTCTTTACTCCAAATGATTCGAGTGGAATAAACATCTGATCAATAGCAGTTGGGCGTTGGCCAATCAGCCCCATCAAGCGGGGAATCGAATGTCCGTAAACATCTGCATCAAGGATTCCAACTCGTAGCCCTTTTGCTGCTGATGCAACTGCAAGGTTTGCAGTAAGAGAAGATTTTCCAACTCCACCTTTACCTGATGCGACACCAATTACTCGAGTCAGTGAATCTTTCTGCGCAAAAGAGATAAAGCTCTCGCGCCCATTGCGCAGTAGCCTCTTAATATTCGCACGCTGTTCCTCATCCATCACGCCGAAGGTGAGCTCGATTGCAGTAATTCCAACAACAGCAGTCACTGCAGATTCGATATCGCGCTGAAGTCGATCACGCATTGGGCAGCCTGAAATAGTAAGCAGGATTTCCAGTTTGGCGACGTCTCCAACTATTTCTACCGACTTAACCATCCCAAGTTCGGGAAGTGCGCGGTGGAGTTCAGGATCTTGAACTGTAGCTAGCGCTGCATGGACAGATTCAAGAGTTGTCATAGAAGGTCTGGATCAATTTTGCTGGAGGAGCTTGGCACGCTCTTGGGTTCTGCGTCATCGAGCACATTAGCTAGCTGTTTTTGAATAAATGTCTTTGGGTTGAGATCGGTCGGCTTGAGATCTTCAAATCCAGGTCCAAGGTTCTCTTTCAAATCATTGGTCGCATTTGTAGCCATCTCGCGAATGCGCTTGATGAACTTAGCTGCTTCGACTGCAAACGTTGGCAACCTATCTGGACCAATAAGAATCATCGCAAGGACTGCAAGGCCAATGATTTCGCCAGCACCAAAATCGAAGAACATAGTGGGTGAACCTTACCTTGCTACTTTGATGCCGTCAGTGTGAGAGATACAGACCCAGTTGATGTGCCACGCTTGTATTTCACCGTCACTGTATCGCCGACGCTGTGAGCACGGACGGCGACAATAAGTTCTTCGGGAGATGTAATTACACGGCCATCAATATCGGTGATGATGTCACCAGATTTAAGCCCGGCCTTTGCTGCTGGTCCACCTGGCATGATCGCCTGTGCATTCTTTGCAATAAGAGCGCCATCGCCGGCGTAGTTCATATCTACGGAGATACCCATGACTGGATATGTTGCTTTGCCATTCTTAATAAGTTGATCCGCAGTCTTACGCGCCTGATTAATTGGTATCGCAAAACCAAGTCCAATAGAACCAGATTGTGAACCCATACTTGCACCGAGAGATGCGATGGCGGAGTTGACTCCGATTACAGAACCAGTTGCATCGACAAGTGGGCCACCAGAATTTCCGGGATTGATTGCTGCATCTGTCTGAAGTGCGTTGATAAATGAGTTATCAGTATTTGATTCTCCCGCTGTGACAGCGCGATTCTTTGCACTAATGATTCCGAGTGTGACTGTGCCAGATAAACCAAGTGGTGAGCCAATTGCAATCACCGAATCACCAACTGCAACTTTATCGCTATCTCCAAATTGCAGTGCTTTGAGTGTGGCACCTGTAATTTTAAGAACTGCTAAATCGTAGGCGCTATCGCGGCCAACTACCTTTGCGGGATATGAAGTGCCGTCATTGAGCTGAACGGTAATATTCCCGCCGCTTGATACCGATGCTGCAATCACATGATTATTAGTCAAAATATATCCACTGCTATCGATAACAAATCCAGAACCTGTCGCGCCACCATCTTTCGACTGCGCATCAATGGAGACAACTGAAGGTAAGACACGTTGAGCAATTTCAGCGACAGAGCCAGCCGGGCGCTCGATTGCCGATGTAGATCGAACAAGATGCACTGAGTGGCCAAAGAGCGAACCTGTCGAGGATGCACCGATAGTTCCGGCAACAATTCCCACCACAATTGCAATAAGAAGTGCGCTCTTCACTGTGATGTTTCGGTTGAGTCCAGATTTGCTTGGTGGTTCCCACCAAGGTCCATTGCTGAAGTTCGTACTCATGGAGCTATTCTGCTACAACTTGGTAGCAAGTAATAAGCCATCACCCGTTGGTATCAGGGAACTCACCCACGATTCAGTATCGTTTTTAATGGATTTCCCAGCCTCGCGCAAGGCGATGGTCTTGGGGTCGCGTTGTGCGGGATCGTGAACTTTAGAACCACCAAAAAAATTATCAATGACAAAGACTCCACCACTGCGAAGGATGCGGTGGGCCTCGGAGATTGCGAAACTTAGATCTTCAGGATTATGCCTAAAGACAACTAAGTCGTATGCGCGATCAGTTAACTTTGTCATGACGTCCATGACTGAATTGGTAATCAAGCGATATCTCGATTGCGAGATTTCGGCATCAGCTAGTGCAAGCTTTGCAATTGTTGAATGTTCCATCTCATCGTCAATTGAAGTCAGTGTTCCACTTGCAATCATTCCCTCGAGTAACCAGAGAGAACCAACTCCGGCTCCTGTGCCAATTTCAACAACTGATTGTGCATTGAGTTGGTGTGCGAGATGGCGAAGATATGCACCAGTTCCTTGAGTGACGTCGACTGTTCCGATTTCAAGGCCGCGAGCACGTGCTGCGCTCTTTACCGCATCTTCTGCAATAAAGGACTCTGCATAGGAGTGCGGAGTGATGTTCACGAGAGAGACACTATCCAATCAATGAAGAATCTCACGCCGAATCCGGTTCCGCCTTTTGCGTTTTCTCCAGTATCAGTTTCACTACGACCAGTACCTGCAATATCGAGGTGAACCCAGCGACTTTCGCCGACGAAATGTTCGAGGAAGAGCGCCGCTGTGACTGAACCTGCTGAGTAATCGCCTTTATCGGCGGCATGGTTGAGATCTGCAATATCGCTCTCGAGTGAATCGGTGTAATCATCGACAAGTGGCATATGCCATACACGTTCGCCAGATGACTCACCAATTGCCACAAGCTCTTGGGCAAGCTTTATATCTCGCGTGTATAGGGCTGCATATTGACGTCCTAAGCCAAGAGTTGCAGAACCAGTAAGAGTTGCAATATCAACGAGATAATCTGGATCTAACTTCTCAACTGCATAACCGAGTCCATCTGCAAGAACTAGGCGACCTTCTGCATCAGTATTGATGATTTCAACTGTAGTTCCGTCATATTGAGTTATGACATCAGATGGACGTTGAGAGGTTCCAGATAGAGCATTTTCTGCACACATCATAAGTACTGTGACTTTTACTTGTGGTTGCAAATCTGGGAGTGCACTGATTGTTGCAAGGGCTGCCGCTGCCCCCGCCATATCGCTCTTCATCGCTGTCATAAATTCATATGGTCTCTTGAGTGAAACCCCGCCTGTATCAAAGGTAATTCCCTTGCCGACTATGACGAAATGAGGAAGGGCTGATGCTGATTTAGCTTTTCCCTTTGGCACATATGTGAGTTCAATAAAACGTGGGCCCGGTTTAGGCGATGAATTTCCCACTGCACGCAAGCCACCGAACTTTGCCAGCTCTTTTCCAGAAAGTATCGAGATTGCTAGACCTTTTTCATCGGCAATCTTCTTTGCCTCCTGCGCCATCCACAGTGGATTCTTGATATTTGATGGCGTATGAATGAGATCGCGCGCTGTGTAGAGAGCGCTGGCAATAACTGATGCTTCGTGAACAGCATCGCGATCCTTAGTTGCAATAGTAATCGTTGCAATTTCGGCAGTTTTGCCCGTCTTCAGGTTCCAGGTATATGCACCTAAGAGAATTGAGACTGCGTGTGCTCGAATTTCTAACCGCGATTGTGCGCAGAGCGAAACTAGTTCAATGGCTTTGCCGCGAACCTTGCGACCCAGCGCCGCTCCGGCAGTGCGAAGTGAAGGCAGGCTCTTATCTCCAAGATTGACGAGATAGAGACGATCGACATCGGCGCCAGAGTGGGTTACGGGAATTTCAAAGATTTCTCCCGCCTTATTTGAAGGAGAGAAGAAAGTGATCTCATCGACAAGATTGATTTCGAAGTATTTTTCTAGCGAGGAGATCAGACGAGAATTTCCTGAGAATTCAATCTTCTCGTCGCTATCTTTGGTAAAACCCACTGCAATGACATCGGCAGCAGAGAGTGACTCAACTTCTGGAGCAACTGAGTGCAGAATTTTCTCTAGCCCGCTCTACTTTTTAATAAGTGCGACAGCGGCGCCAAGGGCTGCGCTGAGGTTATTTGCTTCCTGAGGATTGAGTTCGACCACGAGGCGTCCGCCGCCTTCGAGTGGAATACGCATGACGAGGGAGCGAGCTTCTTTTGTAACTTCCATTGGTCCATCACCGGTACGAGGTTTCATAGCTGCCATGGTGGGGACTCCTTGTTGAGCTCGGGTTTCGAAAAACTCTCGTTGAAGAGTTAAGGGGAGAAGTATCTCGCAGAATGAGCCGAGGGTGAAATCGGCTTAAGCGCGGATTTAGAGCCCTAAAACCCCCTTGAGGCGCGCTTTGCCTGATTCAATGACAACAATGACAGCCCGTTCCGGAACGGCAAGAAGATCTGCGATATCGCGACTGGTTTTAGAGCGCAGGTAATGCAGAGTCAAGATGATTCGTTCCTCTTCAGGAAGAGAGGCGAGCAACTCCGCCAAGGTTTGAGGGTTGCTCTGTTGACTCATAGGAATAGAGGTTACTCGCTCAATTCTTAAAGAATCCATAATAAGAGATTTAAGGGTGTAGCCGCTTTAGCCAAAAGAGCGTGAGAAGCGCACGAGAGAAATTCGTACACCGATATAGAGGAAGGGTGCAATCAGCGCAAAGATCAGCTTGGGAGCGATGATCGTTTCAGACCAATCGAAATGAGTACCGCCATCTGCGCTCTTGCGAAGTGCAAAAGTGCCCGACCCTTTCAGTACCGCACCGACATGTTCTACATCGCATCTCATTGGTGGTTGCCAGTGTGTAACAGTCATGAGATCAAGTAGTCCAAAAAATTTGAAGGCAGGATAGATGCGATAGAACGGTCCGGTAAATGCTGCAATCGAAGTTCCAATACCTTCAGTGATCTCTGAAGTTACCCAGACTTTTGTCTGCAACATCCAATCACCTTGAGAATTCCAATCCGCAATCTTCTTCCAGACATCTACTTGGCTTGCCTTGATGTGGATGCTGATCGAAAGAGTATTACTTGCCATGAGCAATTGTGACTGCCTCTTCGACAGTTGTAGTCCAATGTAAGAGTTCGCGCATTCCCGGCTTTACAAAATTTTCATTTTCAAGATGTTCGACCAGCGCATGAAGTGGATTGTAGATACCAAAGGGATCAAGGATGATGACGGGCTTATCGTGGAATTTGAGATACCTACCGACCCAAATTTCAAAGAGTTCTTCCAAAGTTCCGAGCCCACCTGGCAAGGTGATAAATGCATCAGACATATCTTCGATCTTTGCCTTACGTGTCCGCATTGAATCAACCACAATCAATTCATCACTCTCGTGATCGGCAAACTCAATATCAACTAATTTCTGCGGGATGATTCCAATTGTGCGGCCACCAACGCTACGAGCGCCGCGAGAAATCGCACCCATAGCCGAGATATGGCCACCACCTGAAACAAGTTCAGCCCCACTGCGCGCAATTCCTTCACCGAGATCGAAGGCTAAATCGATAAATTTCGAATCAATCGATGGCGATGATGAACAGAAGACAGCAATACGCATGAGGCACAGGATAGGGGTTAGGCTTAGAGCATGTCTTCTTTAGCCCATGGCCACGGAATTGCAACACTTGCGGGAACAACAGTTCTCGATGTCTGGTTTCCTGCGCCTTCACTTGGTGCACTTGCGGGTTCTCCTGATTCAACTCTGACATCACTTGTGGGATCAGATGAAGTTCGTGGTGTTTCACGCGAAGTTATCTCTCTTGAAGTCAATCTCCTTGAGCCACCAAAAGATGCCAAAGATGCTTACTTGCGCCTACATCTCTTATCTCATCGACTTGTAAAGCCACATGGTCAATCACTCGATGGAATC
The DNA here is from genome assembly GCA_903865885.1 of uncultured Actinomycetes bacterium. Lineage (GTDB taxonomy): Bacteria > Actinomycetota > Actinomycetes > Nanopelagicales > Nanopelagicaceae > Planktophila. Next base: position 17,352 of record CAIPLJ010000133.1, read on the forward strand.
TTTGGGCTAATGACAAATGTTGTGTGGACATCACATGGGCCATGTTCAGTTGAGGATTTCGAATTGACTCGTGCACGCTTGAAGGCGAAGTACGGACATGTCACTGTTTTCAGCGTCGACAAATTCCCACGTATGGTTGATTACGTCATTCCATCTGGAGTACGAATTGCAGATGCTGATCGTGTTCGCTTAGGTGCACATTTAGCTCCAGGAACCACGGTGATGCACGAAGGTTTTGTTAACTTCAATGCGGGAACTCTCGGTACTTCTATGGTCGAAGGACGCATCTCGTCAGGAGTTGTTGTTGGAGATGGAACCGATGTTGGTGGTGGCGCATCCATTATGGGCACCCTCAGCGGCGGGGGCAAAGAAGTAATTTCTATTGGGGAAAAGTGCCTGCTCGGCGCAAACTCAGGAATTGGTATTTCACTCGGTAATAACTGTGTCATTGAAGCCGGCACTTACATTACTGCAGCAGCAAAATTAACTCTTCCTGACGGTGAGGTTGTTAAAGCTGGATCTCTATCTGGTGCAAGCAATCTATTGTTCCGACGAAATTCACTGACTGGTGGACTTGAAGTAGTTATGCGTACTGGCACATGGGGTGGGCTTAACTCAGTTCTTCATGCAAATTAAGGTATAAGTTGAAAGTAAGGGGA
>CAIPLJ010000134.1 GCA_903865885.1 uncultured Actinomycetes bacterium
GAAAAGGCGAGGCACAATTTGCACTAGTGCCGATTGAAAATTCTGTAGAAGGTGTTGTCGCTCGCACACTCGATGAACTTGCAACAGGTGATCCACTTACTATTGCAAGCGAAGTAACTCTTGCTGTCACCTTTGCATTTATGACAAAGCCTGGCGCAACATCAATCAAGCGCATCGGAACCCACCCACATGCTGAATCACAGTGTCGCGAATATATTGCCAAGAATTATCCGCATGCAGAGATAGTCCCAACGAATTCAACATCTGCTGCAGCAGAAAGTGTTAGCAAAGGTGAACTCGATGCCGCAATTGCATCAAGTGCAGCTGCTGCCCATTTCGGTCTCGAGATTGTGCAAGACAATATTGGTGATAATGACGCAGCGGTAACTCGTTTTATCTGTGCCCAAAAGCCAGGATGGATGCCAGAACCAACGGGCAACGATCGCACCTCAATGGCAGTCTTCATCGATATCGATCATGCGGGCGCCCTCCTTGAAATCCTTCAAGTCTTTGCAAAACATGAAGTTAACCTGACATTTATCCAGTCACGTCCAACAGGTCGCGAACTTGGTCACTACCATTTCATTATTGATGTCGAGGGCCATATCAATGACGCTTCCGTCGGAAAGTGCGTTGAAGAGCTCCGCGAGATTTGTGATGACATCAGATTCTTAGGGTCTTATCCACGAGAGGTGCGCTCATGATTGATATCAAGTTCCTGCGCGAGAACCCTGATGTCGTCCGCGCTTCACAAAAAGGTCGTGGTGAAAACGTTGAATTAGTAGATCAAATCATCGCCATCGATGAAATCAAACGTAAGGCACTTGCTGAATTTGAAACCTTGCGCCAAGAACAGAACGTTCTCTCTAAGAACGTAGGAGCTGCAAAAGGCGATGAAAAGGCGGCACTCCTTGCTAATGCAAAAGAGTTAGCAGATAGGGTCAAAGCAGCTGATGCAAAGCGTTCAGAGATTGAAGAGCAGGCCAAGCAATTAATTCTGCAACTTTCAAATTTACTTGATACAGATGCACCTATCGGCGGCGAAGAAGATTTCGTCACTATCGAGCATGTGGGAACTCCCCGCGATTTCACTAAAGATGGATTTGAACCTAAAGATCATGTCGAGCTCGGAAAGTTGCTTGGCGCAATTGATACCGAACGCGGCGCAAAGGTTGCTGGTTCTCGCTCATACTATTTAACTGGCGTTGGAGCACTTCTTGAATTTGCACTCGTTAATTACGCAATTCAAAGTGCGTTAAAGAACGGCTTCTCTCCAGTAATTCCACCAGTACTGGTAAATCCTGCTGCAATGGAAGGCACAGGATTCTTGGGCCAAGCTGCAGAAAATGTTTACCGCATCGAGAAAGATGATGTCTATCTCGTTGGCACATCTGAAGTTCCACTTGCTGCGATGCATATGGATGAAATTTTGCCTGAAGATAAATTGCCACTTCGTTACGCCGGCTACTCATCATGTTTCCGCCGAGAAGCAGGTACATACGGCAAGGACACCCGCGGAATCATTCGCGTCCACCAATTTGATAAAGTTGAAATGTTTACCTTCTGTAAACCAGAAGATGCAAAGGCTGAACATTTGCGATTATTGCAATGGGAGAAAGATTTCCTCAATGCGATGGAGATTCCATTCCGCGTCATCGATGTTGCATCTGGCGATCTTGGATCATCTGCCACACGTAAATTCGATATCGAAGCCTGGGTTCCGACACAAGGTGCCTATCGCGAAGTCACAAGTACCTCTAACTGCACAGAATTCCAGGCTCGCCGCCTCAATATTCGCTACAAGGATTCTGAAGGCACCAAAGCGATTGCAACGCTCAATGGAACTTTGGTTGCAATCCCTCGCATGATTGTTGCGATTTTAGAGAATCATCAGAATGCAGATGGAACAGTCAATGTTCCTGCAGCACTTCAACCATTCCTCGGAATGAAGAAATTCGAGCTTGTGTGAGCGTTCACCAACACTTTGAGCGCCGCCCTAAGTTAATTGCATCAGATCTCGATGGAACGATTGTTGCGCATTACGGAGATATAACCCAGCGCACTATTGATGCATTCCGCAAAGCCCATTCCATGGGTATCGAAATTTACTTTGTTACAGGTCGCCCACCACGGTGGATGCCTGAAATCAAAGAAGCATTTGGAATCGGTGGAGCAATCTGCGGCAATGGTGCGATGTTGTATGACCTGCAGAGCGGCAAAGTTCTTGAAGAATGGCTCCTGCCAGTTGATGCTCAATTAGAAACTGTAAAGCGCCTTCGTGCGGCAATTCCACAAATTTCATTCGCTGTCGAATCACATAATTACTTTCATCGCGAAAAGATTTATATCCCTCGCTGGGATGTTGGGCTCGATAATGTCGGTGTTGATCTTATTGAAGAAGTAATGACTGCACCGGCGCTGAAGTTACTAGCGCGCTGTTCGCAGCAAGAGCTCTCATCTGATGAAATGCTCGAAATCGCAACACGTGAACTCGAAGGACTTGTAACGGTGACGCACTCCAACCCATCAGATTCACTTCTTGAGATTTCCGCACTTGGTGTTTCAAAAGGAATGACACTTGCAAAGATTGCAGCTCGCCACGGAATTGATTCAGCAGATTGCGTTTCATTTGGTGATAACCCAAATGATTTCTCAATGCTCGAATGGTGCGGTCGATCATTTGCGATGGAAGATGGCCATCCCGATGCTCGCAAATATGCAAAGGGTGTTGCAGGTGCATGTGAAGAAGATGGTGTTGCAATCATCATCGAAGAATTACTCGAACTTCCAGCGTAAATCTTCAGCGTCAATTTCAGGTCGATTTTTCCAAGCAGCCGATTTCGGGTAATCTCTCCCACGGAGGACTCGCATAGCGGCCGAGTGCACCGGTCTTGAAAACCGGCAAGGGAAACCTTCGTGGGTTCAAATCCCACGTCCTCCGCGCTTACAGTGAAACCCGCCTCAGTTAATGTGGCGGGTTTCGCATTTCCACCCCATCTTGTGGCTGACTTCATAAGCAATATGCGGGCCATCGCCTAGCGACTTGTAGCCAGTGAGCGCACACTTCTCTTATTAGTAGATCCCATGCGGTGGGAAATTTAGGGGAGCACATATGTCCGGAGTCTTTTCTCCAACACGCGCCAAGATTAAAGAGCGCACGCTGCGCACTGATAAGTGGTGGATCGAACCGCTTATTACTTTTTCAGTTCTTATCTCATTCATTTTCTACGCAACGTTTCGCGCCTTTGAAAATGCAAACTACTTCGCAGAACCACTGATCTCACCTTTCTATTCTCCTTGTCTATCAACTGCATGCGTTAAGGGCGCCTCACTCATCGGCACACCTATTGGAACTCTCGCGATTTTCGGAATGGTTATCTCGCCTGCACTATTTATTTTGATCTTCCCACTCGGCTTCCGTATGACCTGTTATTACTACCGCAAGGCTTACTACCGTTCATTCTGGATGTCTCCACCTGCATGTGCAGTTGCAGAACCACACGAGAAGTACACAGGAGAAACTCGCGCACCACTCATTATGCAGAATGCGCACCGTTGGTTCTTCTATGCAGGTTTGGTATTTAACGTTCTCTTATCGATTGATGCGATCCTTGCATTTAAGAATACAGATGGACAGTGGGGCCATATGAGCGTTGGTTCACTTGTTCTCCTTGCCAACGCAACGTTGTTGTGGGGTTACTCAGCTTCATGTCACACATGTCGCCACACACTCGGTGGTCGCTTGAAGCACTTCTCGAAGCACCCAATTCGTTACAAGCTATGGACTCAAGCTTCAGCACTCAATCACTACCACCAGCAATTTGCGTGGGTCTCACTCTTCGGCGTTGCATTTGCCGATATCTATGTCCGCGCGGTTGCCTCTGGCGCCATTACCAATTTCTACTTCTTCTAAAGGTTGCCACTGATGACTCTTGAAAAACATAAGTACGACGTACTAGTAATTGGTGCAGGTGGTGCAGGACTTCGTGCAGCTGTTGAAGCGCGCGAAGCAGGCCTGAGCGTTGCGATCATCTGTAAATCACTCTTCGGTAAGGCCCACACTGTTATGGCAGAAGGTGGCGCTGCTGCATCGATGGGTAACGTCAACGACAATGACAACTGGATGGTGCACTTTCGCGACACGATGCGCGGTGGAAAATTCCTCAATCACTATCGCATGGCAGAACTTCATGCGAAGGAAGCGCCAGATCGCATCTGGGAGCTTGAGACATGGGGCGCACTCTTTGATCGCACCAAAGAAGGAAAAATTTCGCAACGTAACTTTGGTGGACACGAATACCCACGTCTTGCACACGTTGGCGATCGCACAGGACTCGAACTCATTCGCACAATGCAGCAGAAGATTGTCGCGTTGCAACAGGCAGATGGCCGTGAATTCGGCGACATGGAAGCGAGAATCAAAGTCTTTGCAGAGTGCACTATTACTGAAATTCTGAAGGAGAATGGAAAGATCGCTGGTGCATACGGTTACTGGCGCGAGACTGGTTCTGAAGTTCTCTTTGAAGCACCAGCAGTTGTTATTGCAACAGGTGGTGTTGGAAAAACTTTCAAAATTACCTCTAACTCTTGGGAAGGTACCGGCGACGGTCATGCACTTGCTTTGAAAGCTGGAGCAAACCTTGTTGATATGGAGTTCTTGCAATTTCACCCAACAGGAATGGTCTGGCCACCATCAGTGCGCGGAATTCTTGTTACCGAATCTGTACGCGGTGAAGGTGGAATCCTTACCAATAATCTGGGTGAACGCTTTATGTTTAAGTACATTCCAGATGTATTTAAGAAGCAGTACGCAGATAATGAAGCAGAGGCAGATCGCTGGTATGAAGATCAGGACAATAACCGTCGTCCACCAGAACTGCTTCCTCGCGATGAAGTTGCGCGTGCAATTAATACTGAGGTTAAAGCAGGTCGCGGTACCGAACATGGCGGTGTATTCCTCGATGTTTCAAAACGAATTCCTGCAGAAGTTATTAAGAAGCGCCTTCCATCTATGTGGCACCAGTTCTATGAACTCGCTGGCGTAGATATCACTAAGGAAGCGATGGAAGTTGGCCCAACATGTCACTACGTCATGGGTGGCGTAGAAGTAGAACCAGATACAGCTGCAGCCGTTGGAGTCCCAGGACTTTATGCCGCGGGTGAAGTTGCTGGTGGAATGCACGGATCAAACCGACTTGGTGGAAATTCGCTGACAGATCTATTGGTATTTGGTCGCCGTGCTGGTGCAGCTGCAGCTGAATATGTGAAGAAGAGCAGTGCCACCCAAGTCTCGGATTCGACAATCAAAGCAGCAGCAGATCGCATCGAAGCTCCCTTTAGTCGCGCAGGTGGAGAGAATTCATATTCACTTCACGCCGAATTGCAGGAAGTCACACATAACTTGGTAGGAATCATTCGTACTCGCGACGAAATTGTCGATGCAATCGCAAAGATTGCCGATATCCGCGCTCGCAGTAAGAACGTTGCAGTCGCTGGTGGACGTAAGTTCAATCCAGGATTCCACTTGGCATTTGATCTCGATAATATGTTGCTTGTTGCTGAATCAACTGCGAAGTCTGCGCTGCTGCGTGAAGAATCACGTGGCGGACATACGCGTGAAGATTTCCCAGGAATGAATAGCATCTGGCGTCAGGTCAACCACATCTCATCTTTCGATGGCAACCACGTCAGTGTCAAGGCGCAACCGCTTCCCGTAATTCCAAAAGAGCTCTTTGATCTCTTTGATGTTCACGAACTCGAGAAGTACATGACACCGGCAGAAATTGCGAAAGGCGGTTCAAACTAATGGCACGCAAACTTAATCTTCGCATCTGGCGAGGAGACGCAACTGATGGCGGTCTCAAAGATGTACAGGTCGATGTCAACGAGGGCGAAGTTGTTCTCGATGTTATTCACCGTGTTCAAGCAACACAGATGGGTGACCTTGCTGTTCGCTGGAACTGTAAAGCTGGCAAGTGTGGATCGTGCTCTATGGAGATCAACGGAAAGCCACGACTTGCTTGCATGACACAGGTTTCATCCTTTGCAGAAGAGGAGACAATTACCGTCACACCTCTTCGCGCTTTCCCAATCATTAAAGATCTCGTGACAGATGTCTCTTTCAGTTACAAAAAGGCGATGCAAATTCCTGCCTATGAACATCCAAAAGAATTAGCACCGGGTGATGCCCGCATGGAACAGATCGATGTCGAACGTAGCCAAGAGTTCCGTAAATGCATCGAGTGCTTCTTATGTCAGGATGTTTGCCACGTTGTTCGCGACCACGAAGAGAATAAGAAGTCATTTGCTGGCCCACGATTCTTTATCCGTATTGCAGAACTTGATATGCACCCACTTGATATGTTGAAGAACCGCAAGCGCACGGCACAAGAAGAGCATGGCCTTGGAATGTGCAACATTACAAAGTGCTGTACTGAGGTATGTCCTGAGCACATCCGCATCACCGATAACGCGATTATTCCTATGAAAGAGCGCGTTGTTGATATTAAGTACGATCCTGCGCGTATGTTTAGTGGACTACTTAGGAGAGAGAAGCGCGACTAATGATTCTCGTTCGTTGGGCAGTTTTAGCATTCTCAATGTGGATAGCAACTCTCGTCGTACCTGGCATCACAGTAAACGGTGGAGTCGGCACCTATCTATGGGTTGCACTTCTCTTTGGACTTATTAATAGCATCTTCGGATCGATCATTAAGGTGCTTACATTTCCAGTCTCCATCGTCACCTTCGGCCTCTTCCTCTTTATAGTAAACGCTTCGATGTTGTCTCTAACTGCTCGCTGGAGTGCAAAGCTCGATATCACCGGATTCTGGTCAGCGCTCTTTGCATCCCTCATTATCAGCGTCATTACAACTCTCTTTAAATCAACGAAGAAGTGGGCATAACGCTGTTATCTATTCTGCTCGTTGCGATCGGTGGTATCGCCGGGTCGCTACTTCGTTGGCAATTTATTGAAGCACTACCAACTCTTTCTATCGGAGTCTTTGTCGTCAATCAATTAGGTGTATTGGTCGCAGGTTTTGTCGCCTATCGCATGACACCAACGCTCAACCAACGTCTTTTCTGGGTAACAGGCTTCGCTGGCGGATTTACAACGCTCTCTTCACTTGCATTTATTTTGCATGAATCTTCACCAATACGCGGTTTTGGATATGCACTTGCTTCTGTGCTGGTAAGCCTTCTTATTCTCAATTTCCTGCGAGATAAGGCTAAGTCATGAGATTACTACCATTTATTCTCGGTGCAGGAATTGGCGCACCACTTCGTTATTTGATTGATAAATTCTTCCGAGCAAAGTATGTATTTCCAGTTGGAATTTTAATTGTTAACGTTATTGGATCATTCTTCTTGGGGTACACACAGACCAACTACTTTGTCATGGGATTCTGCGGCGCATTTACAACGTGGTCAGCATTTATGTTAGATGTCGATCACGGTCTGCCATTTCGCAGGCGCACAGCAATTAATATCATTCTTACATTTGGACTTTCCATCGCTGCAGTTGCAGCAGGTTTTGCTCTAGCGGCCTAGAAGGCTCTTCATCCACTTTTCAATCTCATCTGGGTGGCGCGGAATATTCTCAGAGATATTGCGACAACCATCTGCGGTGACAACAACATCATCTTCAATACGAATACCGATACCGCGATATTCAGGTGCAAAGAGTTCATCATCTGGCTGGATATAAAGCCCCGGCTCGACAGTAAGAACCATTCCTTCGCGAAGTGGCGCATCACGGTAAACCTCGCGGCGAGCTTGTGCGCAATCATGAACATCAAGGCCAAGGTGATGGCTAACTCCATGCAGAGTCCAACGACGATGTAAACCAACCTCAGGTTTCATTGACTCTTCTGCAGAAACAGTGAGCACACCCATATCTGCAAGACCTTTAGCTAAAACTTCTTGGCAAGCTCTATTAATTTCAGAGAAAAGAACGCCAGGTTTAATTGCTGCAAAGCCTGCAAGTTGTGATTCATAGACCAACATATACAGAGCACGTTGTGCTGGAGAGAACTTTCCATCGACTGGCAGCGTGCGAGTGATATCTGCTGTGTAGAAAGATTCCATCTCGACACCTGCATCGACAAGAACTAACTCACCACGACGAACATCACCATCATTGCGGATCCAGTGCAATACACATGCATGAGAACCGGCGCCGATAATCGTGTTATAGCCCAAATCATTTCCAAGGATTCGTGCACGCCCATAAAAAGCGCCATCTAATACTCGTTCACCGCGTGGAGTTTCAACAGCTGCTGGTATTGCATGAATGACATCATTAAAACC
>CAIPLJ010000135.1 GCA_903865885.1 uncultured Actinomycetes bacterium
AAGATCTTGAGCGCATCACTTACACGCGTCCCTTTAACTACCTCGAGATTCCAGATTCACATTTCATCGTCTTAGCAACATATGTCACCACTGAAGATGGAACTGGCCTTGTTCATCAATCCCCCGCAGTTGGTGCAGATGACTTACTTGTCTGCCGTTCATATGGTCTTCCTGTTGTAAATCCGATCGCACCTGATGGAACTTTTCTTCCAGATACTCCTGTTGTGGGTGGAATGTTCTTTAAGGAGGCAGATAAGCCGCTTGTGAAAGAGCTCAAAGCATCGGGTGCGCTCTATAAGCACCAGCCATACGAGCACGAATATCCACATTGCTGGCGTTGCCATACTGCACTGATTTATTACGCACAACCATCTTGGTATATCCGCACTACCTCTATTAAAGATGAATTGATCCGCGAAAATCAGAAGACTGATTGGCACCCTGAAACAATTAAGACAGGTCGTTATGGCGATTGGCTCAATAACAATATTGACTGGGCGCTCTCTCGTAATCGCTACTGGGGAACTCCGCTTCCTATCTGGCGCTGCGAGAATAAGCATGAAGTCTGCGTTGATTCACTCAAAGAGTTAGGCGCACTTGCTGGACAAGAGCTGAGCAACCTAGATCCGCACCGTCCATTTGTCGATGACATCACCTTTGCCTGTGCAGAGTGTGCATTAACAATGACACGTGTACCTGAAGTGATTGATTGTTGGTATGACTCAGGCGCAATGCCTTTTGCACAATGGGGCTACCCACATAAAGAGGGATCAGTTGAGAAATTTAAAGCTGCCTACCCTGCAGACTTTATCTGCGAAGCAATCGATCAGACTCGCGGTTGGTTCTATACATTGATGACAATCGGAACTTTGGTCTTTGATGAAAGTTCTTATAAGAGCGTTCTCTGTCTTGGACATATTCTCGATAAAGATGGACGCAAGATGAGTAAGCACCTTGGCAATGTCCTCGAGCCAATCTCGCTCATGGATCAACATGGCGCCGATGCTGTTCGCTGGTACATGCTGGCAGCCGGATCTCCGTGGTCTGCCCGTCGCGTTGGCCACGATGCAATTTCAGATGTTGTTCGCAAGACTCTACTGACCTATTGGAACACCATCTCTTTCCATGCTCTCTATGCGCAAGCATCTAACTTCGAACTTTCACAGAGCCCCAAGCTTGCAGATCGCTCCATGATGGATCAATGGATTATCAGCGAACTTAATGCGCTCATCGCTGAAGTCGATGCTGCATATAGCGATTTTGATTCACAGACTGCCGGAAAGGTATTGGCACGCTTTATTGATGATCTCTCTAATTGGTATGTTCGACGCTCACGTCGACGCTTCTGGGATGGCGATCGCGCAGCACTTGCAACCCTTCATGAGTGTCTTGTTACGCTGACTCAGTTGCTTGCTCCGATGGTTCCATTTATTGCAGAGCACACATGGCAGGTACTTGTGCGACCTGCAGATTCAACGGCTGCAGCGTCAGTTCACCTCACAGATTTTCCAATCTCAGATTCCTCACTGATCAAAATCAAGCTCAACGAACAAGTTGCGATGACCAGACGTGTCGTTGAACTCGGGCGAGCTGCACGTGCAGAATCTGCAATCAAAATCCGTCAGCCTCTGCAACGCGCACTGATTTCAGCTCAAGGTTGGGCGCAGTTGCCAGCTGATATGAAATCTCAGATTTCTGATGAACTCAACGTCCTCGATCTTGAAGATATCGCCCATGCAGATGGAGATCTAGTAGATATCTCAGTAAAAGCTAACTTCAAATCCCTCGGCGCTAAATACGGCAAAGCTGTTCAGGATGTTGCCAAGTTGATTAGCGCAGCTGATCCAACAACTCTCGTTAAGGGCCTTCGTGCTTCAGGTTCTGCCACAGTGGGAAGTTTTGAAATCGAGCTCGATGATCTTGTGATTACCGAAGTTCCTAAGAGCGGTTGGATGGTTGCAAGCCATGATGGCGAATCCGTCGCACTCGATCTTGCTCTATCTCCTGCACTCATTGCATCAGGCAACGTACGCGAGGTAATTCGTCATATTCAAGAGCGACGCAAGAGCGATGGCTTTGAAATTTCAGACCGTATCTCTGTTCGTTGGAACTCTCCCAAGGAGCTTGCAGAAACTATCTCCCAGAACGCTACACATATCTCAGATGAAGTTCTTGCTACCAGCTTTGA
>CAIPLJ010000136.1 GCA_903865885.1 uncultured Actinomycetes bacterium
ACAAAGAGCGCTGCCTTATCCGTAAGTGATGCCACCTCTTTTTCAGAGAATGGTTCATCAAGAATGGCGCAGACTTCAAGGACTTGTAGCTGCCAATGATTGAGCGCATCAATGGCGCGAGCCAAGCTGGGGGCAGAGGATGCACGGGCGGCAAGGCTTGCCATATCGGGTGGAACTGGAGTGACGAGATCTGGGCGATATCTAAATATGGATATCAGCGCGGCATCATCGAGGCCGCGTAGGTAATCTGCAAAAGAACGAATTTCCATAACCTGCCAACGATAGCGGTATGGCAGGTGCGTGCGCTAATCGGTGAGATTAATTAGCGAGTAAAGGCTTCGTCCAACAACGCCTTTGCCTCATCCTCATGCAAGTGGTGATTACCGGTTGCAGGAGATGCTGATGCGCGACGTGAGATTCGACGGAGGACTCGACCATCGACTGCTGTTCCACCAATTGCTTCAGTGGTGCTGAGTGCAACGTGTGGCCATGCACCTTGGTTTGCAGGTTCATCTTGAACCCAGAGCAAGTTAGCGTTTGGATACTTCTTCGCTTCGACTTCCATCTGTGCAACAGGGAATGGATATAGACGCTCAACGCGAACAATCGCTGTGCTGCTGTCGTTCAGTCGTGTTCGCTCTGCAATGAGATCGTGATAAATCTTTCCTGAACAGAAGATCACGCGCGTTGCGTTATTTACTGCAGGATCTCCGATGACAGGAAGGAATGTTCCTGATGTGAAATCAGCCATCGATGATGCTGCAGCCTTTAGTCGCAACATAGATTTTGGAGTAAAGACAACCATAGGACGTCGCTTTGGATTTGCTGCATGGAATCGAAGTAAGTGGAAGTACGAAGCAGGCGTTGATGGTTGAGCAACTGTCATATTCTTTTCAGCGCAGAGAGCTAAGAAACGTTCGATACGAGCGGAGGAGTGATCTGGCCCTTGGCCTTCATACCCATGTGGCAGAAGTAGTACGAGTGAAGAGCGCTCGCCCCACTTTTGAAGCGCAGAAGAGACAAATTCATCGATGATTGTCTGTGCACCATTTGCGAAGTCTCCAAACTGACCTTCCCAGAGTACGAGTGCTTCTTCACGAACAACGGAGTATCCATACTCAAAGCCCATCGCTGCATACTCGCTGAGCAATGAGTCGATGACGAAGAATTGGTTGGCATCTGAGATAAGTGAGCGAAGCGGAGTCCACTCACTTCCATTCTCTTTATCGATAATTACTGCGTGGCGATTGGAGAATGTTCCGCGTCGAGAGTCTTGTCCAGCCAAACGAATTGGTCGACCCTCTTTGAGAAGGGAGCCGAAGGCGAGCATTTCACCTGTTGACCAGTCGATAGTTCCATCGTTAATGGATTCAGCGCGCTTTTGTAGCTGTGGCAGAAGCTTAGGGTGAACGTGGAACCCTTCAGGAACTGCAATCTGTGTCGCAGCAATTTCGCGAATAAGTTGTTCGGAGATAAAGGTTGGAACATCTTCTGCATTTGGAACAATTGGTGGCACAAAGTTTGGATCGTGCTCTTCTTGATAGTTTGCGACGGATGCAAATACCTCTTCGAGTTGCTTCTGATAATCGCGTGCGATCTCATCCGCTTCGTCGGGAGTGATATCTCCACGGCCAACAAGTGCTTCGGTATACAAAGTACGTGTTGTGCGCTTCTCATCAATGAGCTTGTACATCAGTGGCTGAGTAAAGCTTGGCTCGTCACCTTCGTTGTGGCCACGACGTCGGTAGCAGACCATATCGATGACTACATCTTTATTAAATGCTTGACGATATTCGAATGCAAGGTGTGCAACGCGTACACATGCCTCGGGATCATCGCCATTGACATGGAATACGGGAGCTTCAATAATTTTCGCAACATCAGTGCAGTAACGAGCAGTTCGTGATGCACCTGGCGATGTAGTAAATCCAACTTGGTTATTGACAACGATATGGATAGTTCCACCTGTGCGGTAACCAGGAAGTCCTGCAAGCTGCATCGTTTCGGCGTTAACGCCTTGTCCTGCGAAGGATGCATCTCCGTGGAGAAGGATAGGTAGAACTGTGTAAGCGCCCTTTGTGTTGAGGCGATCTTGCTTTGCGCGAACAATTCCTTCGAGCACTGGGTTTACCGCTTCAAGGTGTGAAGGATTTGCAGCGAGATAAATCTTTGTCTTAGCGCCAGATTCTGCAGTGAAGACACCTTCAGTACCTAAGTGGTACTTAACATCTCCCGAACCGTGAACTTGGTTTTCAGCGTAATGGCCTTGAAATTCTTGGAAGATTTGGCCTACAGATTTACCTGCAATATTTGCAAGCATATTGAGGCGACCGCGGTGTGGCATACCGATACAGACTTCATCGAGCCCACGTTCTGCAGCGGCGGAGACGATTGCATCTGTAAGCGGAATAACAGATTCGCCACCTTCGAGTGAGAAGCGCTTTTGTCCAACGAACTTTGTCTGCAAGAAGGATTCAAATGCTTCAGCAGAATTGAGCTTTCGCAGAATACGAAGTTGCTCTTCGCGCGCAGTCAGGTGAACGCCAACTTCCATATGTTCCTGCATCCACTGGCGCTCTTCTGGATTTGAAATGTGCATGTACTCGACACCAATAGAGCGGCAATATGAATCGCGAAGAATTCCAAGAATCTTGCGCAATGGAAGGAACTTCTTTCCACCAAATCCACCTGTGGCAAATTCGCGATCGAGATCCCACAAGGTAAGCCCATGATTTACGACATCAAGGTCAGGGTGTGTGCGCTGCACATAGACAAGCGGATCAATATCAGCCATGAGGTGGCCCCATGTGCGATATGCATGAATGAGTTGCTGAACGCGCGCAGTCTTATCAATCTCTTCATCTTTCGTTACTGCAAAGTCAACAGCCCAACGAATTGGCTCGTAAGGAATACGAAGCGCAGTAAAGATTTCATCATAGAAACCTTCTGCACCGAGTAAGAATTCGTGGATACGACGCAGGTAATCACCTGATTGTGCACCTTGGATAACGCGGTGATCGTATGTACTTGTCAGAGTCAGAACTTTGCTCACAGCCATACGTGCGAGAGTCTCTTCACTCGCGCCTTGGAATTCAGCTGGGTAATCGAGCGCACCAACGCCCATGATTAGGCCTTGTCCTTGCACCAATCGTGGAACAGAGTGAACAGTTCCGATTGTTCCTGGGTTAGTGAGCGACACAGTGGTGCCTGCATAATCTTCAACAGTGAGTGTGCCCCCACGTGCCTTCTTCACAATGGCTTCATATGCAACCCAGAACTGACCGAAATCAAGTTCTTCGCAACCCTTAATCGATGGAACAAGAAGTTGACGGGTTCCATCGGGCTTTGCCAAGTCGATGGCAATACCTAAATTGATATGTTCTGGTTTTCCTAGCGCTGGCTTTCCATCGAGTTCGCCGTAGAACGCATTCATCTCAGGCATCGCGCGGATCGCCTTGATCATTGCGTAGGCGATGATGTGAGTAAATGAAACTTTCCCACCACGTGTGCGCTTGAGATGGTTATTAATAACAATGCGGTTATCGATCATCAACTTCGCTGGAATTGCACGAACTGATGTTGCAGTTGGAACTGAAAGAGATGCTTCCATGCTCTGCACAACGCGAGCTGCAACACCACGAATTGGTTCAAGAGTTGAAGCACTTGGTGTTACTAAAGTTGGAATTGGTTTCGCAACTGGTTGTGCAGGAGTTGCAGGAGTTGCCGGAACATTACGAACGACGGGTTGGGTCGGGGTCGCGGCAGGTGTAGCAGATGTCGTGAAGGAGATATTCGGCGGGGTTACCGCTTTAGGAATCGGCGGAGTTCCGCCCTTGGGTAGATTTGATTGCGGTGCACTTGATTGCGGTGCATTGGATTGTGGCGCAGAACCCTGCGGATTATTTTGAAAGTGAGTTACCCACTCTGCGGGAACGGATGCGGGATCTGCTTGGTAGCGCTCGAACATTTCTTCGACGAGCCAATCATTGGCGCCGAAGTCCTGACCTGATTGCGACACTGAGCGCTCCTTTGCGATGTGTACTTATCTATTTCACGATTCACACACTTTTTGCTGTGTGTACAAGGCTAAGACTATCGGCTGTGAGAGCGCTGAATAAATGGCGAAAGCCCCCGGAGCACGCGAGATTGCGCACATTTTTTGGCTCCCGCCACCTTCCAGGGTCTAGTGGTGATTTTCGAAAGGCAAGGGATAAGAAATCTTGAGAGGGTTTGCACATGAATTCGCAGAGCGCCCGCCCTCTCGCCATCATCACAGGTGGCAGCAGGGGACTCGGCTACGAGGTTGCGCTAGCCCTCACACTGCAAGGCTTCGACATCGCACTCATTGCAAAGGATGCGCAACGCGTTGAAAGTGCTGCCAATGAAATTCGCGAAGCAGATAGGTATCGCAACGGGGTAACCACCGCGCATATCTCAACATTCACCTGCGATCTCGAGAAGCCAGAGCTTGTGCGCGAACTCATCGATTCACTCAACCAATCACTCTCAACCCCAACAGTTCTTGTACTCGCCCATGGCGTGATGAGCGAGAAGATGTCAAAGACTCTCAAGACCAATGATGCAGAGTGGCGTCGCGTGATGGCGATCAATCTTGATTCTGTCTTCCAACTCGTCAACGGCATCGCACCCGCAATGGCAGATGCGCGAAACGGTCGCGTCATTATCTTCTCTGCATGTCTTGGTCGAATGTCAGGACCTGGAAATGCAGGCGGCCTTGCGCCATACAGAATTAGTAAAGCTGGCGTTAATGCACTCGTTCGAAACCTTGCACATGAAACTGGACTCGGCGCTCGCGGATTTCTCGTCGATGCAACATGTCCCAACCATTCACGCACCGATATGGGCGGCCCTGATGCACCACGTTCTGCAGCAGAAGGTGCTGCAACTGCAATCTGGTTAGCAACACGACCATTTGATACAGCGGCAAACACAGATCAAGAGAAGTTAACTGGTGTGCTCTGGGAGGACCAACACGTTATTCCTTGGTAATGCAGAACTCGGTTACAGAGTAATTACTAACGTGCAGCTACCTCAAATTTAGTAAGTGTTCTCGTTCTTAGCGATAGTGAATGCCAGGTAAAGAATGGGCAGCGCTAGCGGCAGAATAATTACTGCACCGATATAGAAGTGACCTTGTATTTGATAGTAAGCAACACCAAGTGCAATTAAGTTAGCCAATATCGCAGGAGACCTGCCGTAGTTCTTTCCATTCTTATAACCGCGCCCTGATGCAAAGAGCCCACCTGCACCAAGGAGTGCAAAGACAACCACACCAATAAGTGGCGCTAACTCTCGCTGTCCATGAGTAAATCCCAGCGTTATCAACCACACTGCTAGGGCAAGCACGATGGCAGCTTCGATATAGAGAAGGGTTGCCACTCTGGAGCGATGGGGTGAAATGTTGGCACGATCTCCACCCGACATTTCATTTCTCATGTAGCGGACTTTATCAGCCGAGGTATCTTCGAAAGGAGTTCTTAAATGACATTCGCGCACGATGGTCTTCGTGACTCTCTTACTCACCTCGCTGCCCCTCCTTACTTTTATGAAAATTTACGGAGAGAGCTTGCAACTGCCAGCAGGAATAAAACGCGGCTGACCCTCATTCGATTTCAACTCTATGAAGATGAATTGAGAGACGTGTCATTACATGAAAGTGAATCGCACTACGAAGTCGCAATTCTCTCCTTTGCTGAGTTTCTCAAGGGTGTGACTAGAGCCGAAGATTTATGTGCTCGACTAGGGCGGTTTGAATTCACGTTAATTCTTAGAGCTTCGGGTGACATTGGGGAAGGTCTGTCGCAGCGAGTCTTACATGGTTGGAAGATGGATTTCTTTTCATGCAAGTCTGCACTTGTGAGCGCTGCCCTCGGAGAGAGTTCACTCGAAATTCTCAATCGGTTAGATAACCAGGAGTTACGAGGAGCTCCTTAGCGTGTAAGCCTTGCAGAACTATCCACACGTAGAAGAAATTAGCCATATTCCATGTCAGTGACCTTCTACCTTCTGCGCCATGGAAACCATGGATCCCGGTGTTGTTTTTGGACCAATTGCTGATCTCATTGCCGACCCAACGGTAGAAGAGATTTGGATCAATGCACCAGAGCGAATATTCATTGCTCGGGCAGGTAAGAGCCATCTCATCAATCTGGTCCTAACTTCGGAATCTGTAAAACAGCTAGTTGATCGTGCTCTCATTTGGAGTGGGCGACGTTTAGATCTTTCGCAACCATTTGTAGATGCGCGACTTCCTGATGGAAGTCGTTTACATGTGGTTATTCCAGAGATAACTGCAGAGCATTGGGCTGTAAATATACGTAAGCACTTGATGCAACATAAGACTCTTGATGACCTCGCTCGCATGGGAGCCCTATCCCAAGAGATTGCTACCGAACTCTCCGGAGCGGTCAAACGTGGATTAAATATTTTGGTAAGTGGTGGAACACAAGCCGGTAAGACGACACTTCTCAATGCACTCTGCTCAGAAATTCCAATTGGTCAACGCGTCATCACCATTGAAGAGGTATTTGAACTTCAACCTCGCGTACCTGATCTCATTCAAATGCAGACGCGAGGTGCAAATTTGCAAGGTGAAGGGGTTGTAACTCTTCGAAAGTTAATCAAAGAGGCGCTGCGTATGCGACCTTCACGAATTGTTGTGGGCGAAGTCCGTGAAGCAGAAGCCCTAGACCTACTTCTTGCTCTAAATGCAGGGTTGCCAGGAATGGGTACTTTGCATGCAAATTCCGCTCGCGATGCGATTTCAAAATTACAAACTCTTCCACTGCTTGCAGGTGAAAATATTTCTCATAAATTTATTGCGCCAACTGTCGCGTCAGCAATAGATCTTGTTATACAGGTCTCTCTCAGTGCAGAGGGTCAGCGACGAATCATCGAAATTGCACGTGTAACTGGCAGATATGAAAATGATCGTGCCGAGCTTGAAAGTATCTGGCACTGGAATGGCGAAAATTACGAGCGCGGATTAGGCAGGATGCAATGAATCTATATAAAGGCACCTGGAGTAAAGATGCAAAAGGTCAGAGACAATTTCACACTTCGATAGCAATCTCAATAACCGCCGTTATAGTCTTTGCAATTTCGCACTCCATCTTTATCGCTGGGGCATTTGCCATCTTTATCGCAATCTTCTTTGCGATTGCACTTAGGAAGAGCCACTCGAAGAGAACAGCCGCGATCGAAGCCGCTTGCCCAGAACTTATCGACATCCTTATTTCGGGGGTGCAATCTGGACTCTCACTTAATGAATCTCTCATCGGGTTAACCAGCAGAGGGCCAGAGGTTCTTCGCCCTCATTTCAGCGCCTTCCGAGAAGAACTTTTTGCCTACGGAGATTTCAATAGAGCTCTATCTCAGATTCAGGAAGTACTTTCTCATCCCAACACCGATCTCATCTTTGAAGCACTGAGAATTTCCAAAGCTCTTGGAGGCGCAGAGCTACTCAATATTTTGCGATTACTCGGAAACTTTATTCGAGAAGATTTAACTCTGCGACGTGAAATTGCTGTGAAGCACAATTGGATTAGAAATTCAGCACATCTTTCGGCAAGTGCGCCGTGGATATTGCTTCTCCTACTTTCCACACAACCGACAACTGCAGCGGCATTCTCAAATTTTTCTGGCGTTTCAATACTTATAGGCGGCTTAGGACTCACAGCATCTGCCTATCTATGGATGAACAAGTTGAGTCAAATGCCGATAGCTCATCGAGTCTTCTCCACTTCCTCAGAGATGAATAACTTTAGATGAGATCACAATTTGTATTACTGCTAGTCATTCTCATTCCAATTATCTTTATTCTCAACCCTGGCTTTTCTTGGGAGCAGTTGAGTATCCACTTCATCAGCAGAGTTGGTGATAAATCTACCGTCAAAGTAAAACTTGCTGAACTTGGCTTCAACTCAGAGATTGACTATGAAAATTTTCGTTACCGACAATTAATTATTTCTTTCCTCTTAGCTACGAGCGAGCTCTTTCTCCTGCTTTTTCTCGAAGTTCCTCTAGTAAAGATTATGTTAGTCATCCTCTCCTCTATCTGTGGCGCAATCTTTGTCACTGAGAAGAAGTTAGATAAGGAGATTAGATTACATAGAGAGCATCTTGAATCCGATTTTCCTGCTGTTATAGAGATGCTAACTCTTTCGCTTTCCGCTGGAGAGTCCCCCCTGATGTCGATGGAAAGGATCTCACGTACTGCGCGTGGTTCACTCTCAAGAGAATTTGCCAGAGTGATTTCTGAAGTCTCAGAAGGCGCCCCATTTGTCGAAGCGCTTGATTCCATGGGAAGAAGAGTGAACTCACTGCTTGTACGTAGATTTATCGATGCTCTTGTAATCGCGATTACACGAGGCGCGCCTGTTATTGATGTTCTACATAGCCACGCGCGCGAGGCTCGTGATTTCCAACGTAACAGAATTCTTGCCGCTGCCTCCAAAGCTGAGATATCAATGATGATCCCGGTTGTTTTTCTCATACTTCCAATTTCGATTCTCTTTGCGCTGTGGCCATCCCTATCTAATCTCAATCTCTTTGCACAAGGTTAAAGAGAATCCAACATAAGAAAGTAGGAAATATGAGTGAGATGATTCAAGAGAAATTTGTCGAGGTGACAAACTTTCTATTTCTTAAGTACGGTGAATTTCGTGGTTCACGTTTCTACAAGGCGCTCTCCGAGGACCGTGGAGATGTTCCAGGATGGGTCCTTGTTGTACTCATGACAACCGGGCTGGTGACAGCGATATGGACAATTGCTGCACCCAGACTTACAGCAATTCTTCGGAACTCACTCGACTCGATGAATGGAATTCATTAATTGAAAATGAGTGAGGTATCCCATGGCATCTGGCACTTCATTAGGAATGAACGAGGAAACGTCGAGAGTTCACTTGTTCTAATTCCACTTCTTACCCTCTTCCTCATTACAACTCAGCTAACAATTGCAATCCATGCTCGCAATATGAGCAGTGTTACTGCGCAAGATAGTGCCTCGGTCGAGGGAGTTAGTGGAAACTTTTCGCCATCGGATACTTTTATTCATATTAATTCGCCAGACCCAAGTCAAAATTTGGATTTAATTGTTTCGCACAGAAGCGGAGTATTGCCTCGCATAGTCCCTGGCTTATCGGAAATCATGCACGGGGAACCCGTCACAGATGTCGTAGGTATCGCAGTGGTTGAGAATCAACGATGAAGAGAAATCTCTTAACTGAAGAATCAGGTAGCGCATCAGTTGAATTCGTACTGCTTGCAATCCCGCTCTTCCTCCCGATCTTAATTTTTATGGGGAATTTCTCTGAACTAACCGATTCGCACAATGCGCTTCGTACTCTTGCACGCGAGTCTGCTCGCGCCTTTGTTATGAGCGAAAATGATGACATTGCATATCGAGTAGCAGAAGAAGTGGCTAACAAGGGTTCTGAGGTACTTGGTTACCAGGGGAAAGTGACTTTAACTATTGAATGTAGTCAGAGGCCTTGTATCTCACCCGATGGAAGAGTCACAGCAACGGTAACTTCACACCTTAAAAATTCGAAGAGTGTCACCGTCTCTGCAATTGAATATGTCTCACCATGGTCATAATTCGAAAGATAGTTAAAGATGATCGTGGTTCTATCTCGTTAGTTGTTATGTCTCTATTTTTGATCACTGTCGTGACGATTGCAATTCTGACCGATATCTCAAGTGTGTACTTTGCAAAGAGATCGCTGACGCAGGCAACTGAAGCTGCAGCTCAGCGAGGTGTTCGAAACCTCAATGCAGATGCCTACTATCGTGGGGAATACAACCTTTCAACTTCCCTGTTAGCGCTCACTGGATATAGCGAGAGTGATCCCGGGATTCCAATCGATTGCGAAAAGGGAAAGAGTGATGCAATTCGCGCGTTATCGGATTGGAGTAACGCTGGCGCCTACGTCATGCGAGCTAATCTTGGCGTGATTAACCTTCAACAAATCTCGTGCGATGGTTACAGAATTTCTCTGACTACCTCATCCACTGCTTCGCTGCCATTTCTCTTACCTTTTACTGGAATTTCAAAAGTTCGAATCTCAGCAAGTGTTGGAAGTGTTGATGAGCGAAAAGCGACTTCCAATTACTACGGAGCCAATATTGGTGGGGTAAATCAGCGGTAATTTCAGAGTAGATAACTTCTCGCTATCCTTAATCCATGGCTCGCGAATACAACCTCGAAATCAATGAAATTGGCGCGACCCTTACCTCAATTGAGAAAGTTTTAGATCTTCCCAAACTTGAAGCAGAAGCTGTCGAACTTGAGGCGGCTGCGGGCGTTCCGAATTTGTGGGATGACCCAGAAAAGGCTCAAGCAGTTACAAGTAAGTTATCTCGAGTTCAATCCACGATTGCTCGCCTCAAGGGTTTACGTCGTCGCGTTGATGATCTGCCAGTGCTCTTTGAATTAGCTGCGGGTGAACCAGATGGTTCAGGCCATGCGGATGCAGAGAGCGAACTTGATTCAACAGTGAAGGCGATCCGCGAACTTGAAGTTACAACCTTATTAAACGGTGAATACGACGACCGCGATGCTTTGATAACGATTCGCTCTGAAGCGGGTGGCGTTGAAGCAGCCGACTGGGCTGAGATGTTGATGCGCATGTATCTGCGTTACTGCGAACGCCATGAGTTTAAAGTCGATGTTCTAGAAACTTCCTATGCAGAAGAAGCAGGAATTAAATCGACAACTTTTAGAGTGACATCTCCTTATGCCTATGGAACTCTTTCTGTAGAGCAGGGCACGCATCGTTTGGTACGTATCTCTCCCTTTGATTCACAATCTCGTCGCCACACATCTTTTGCAGGCGTTGAAGTCGTTCCTGTCGTTGAGCAGAGTGATCACATTGAGTTGGATGAGAAAGAAGTCCGCGTCGATGTCTATCGCTCATCAGGACCTGGGGGACAAGGCGTAAATACAACTGACTCTGCTGTGCGGCTGACACACATTCCAACTGGCATTGTTGTTTCCTGTCAGAACGAACGTTCGCAGATTCAAAATAAAGCGACAGCGATGGCTGTCTTGCAATCAAAGTTATTGGAACGTCGCCGCCAAGAAGAGCAGGCAAAGATGAATGCGCTCAAGGGCGATAACTCAGGATCGTGGGGAAATCAGATGCGTTCCTATGTACTTGCGCCGTATCAAATGGTGAAAGATCTTCGCAATAACCATGAGACAGGAAATACATCTGCTGTATTAAATGGTGAAATTGATGACTTTATTGAGGCAGGGATTCGCTGGCGCCGAAGCGCTTCCTCATAATTTGCCTGTGAATTCTTATAAATACCCCGAATCAACCCATATATCTGCCTGCTCCTCCTTAAACTAAGGGCAGGTCTCGAGAGCGCGGAGCAGAAGTGATTAAGTTTGAAAATGTATCGAAGATTTATTCAGGGCAAGATCGCCCTGCCCTCGATAATGTAAATATTGAGATCGTTAAGGGCGAATTTGTTTTCCTTGTGGGTATGTCAGGTTCTGGTAAATCAACTTTCTTGCGATTGATTCTGCGCGAAGAGCGTCCAACTACTGGTGTTATCCATGTTGCAGGAAAAGATTTGGGCACTCTTGCTAACCATAAAGTTCCTGAACTTCGCCGCCAAGTTGGAACTGTCTTCCAAGATTTCCGATTACTTCCCAATAAAACGATTTCAGAGAACATCGCGTTCTCACTTCACGTCCTTGGATATTCGCAGAAAGAGATAGATCGCGAAGTTCCTGAGATGCTCGAACTCGTGGGACTTGAAGATAAGGGCGATCGCTTACCATCAGAGATTTCTGGCGGAGAACAACAACGCGTAGCTATTGCACGCGCTTATGTCACTCGCCCTGCAATCATCATTGCGGATGAACCAACAGGAAACCTCGACCCTGCACTATCTGTTGGAATTATGAAGCTGCTCGATCGCATTAATCGTGAAGGAACAACTGTTTTGATGGCAACACATGATTCTGGAATCGTGGATCAGATGCGCAAGCGCGTCATCGAGCTCGATGGTGGCCATGTTATTCGCGATCAAGTTCGCGGCGTATATGGATACACGGGATAAGGGGTAGGGACATGCGCGCAGGATTTCTCTTTAGTGAAGTTCGTATTGGACTTCGCCGCAATCTCACAATGACCTTTGCTGTCATGGTGACTGTTGCAATCTCACTCTCACTCCTTGGTATTGGATTACTTTCTAATTCACAGGTAAGTGCGATGAAGGATTATTGGTATAACAAGATTGAAGTATCTGTATTTCTCTGCGGTACTTTGTCAGAATCACCATCATGCAGTGGTGGGGTAGTAACTCCTGATCAACGCGCATCGATTAAGGCAGATCTCGACAAACTTCCTGTCGTTGAAAGCGTCTTCTATGAATCACAGACTGAAGCATTTGCACGTTTCCAAGAACGCTTTAAGAACTCTGCAATTGCGCAGAATGTAACTGCTGATCAACTTCCAGAGTCATTTAGAGTAAAGCTAAAAGACCCAACCCAATTTGATGTTGTCGTCAGCGCATTTAGTGGACGTCCTGGCGTGGATATCGTTCAAGATCAACGCACAATTCTTGAGAAGTTCTTCCGCTTACTTGCGGTACTCCGAAATGGCGCTCTCATCATTGGCCTTCTCTCTGTACTCACTGCCGCCTTGCTCATAAGTAACACACTTCGCATCGCAGCCTTCAACCGTCGCCGCGAAACTGGCGTCATGCGTTTAGTCGGTGCATCGTCATGGTCTATCCAACTTCCTTTCTTGCTTGAAGGAGTCTTCTCCGCATTTGTCGGCTGGATCCTTGCAACAGGACTGCTCTCCATCTTGAAATATGTTGTTCAAGCAAAGGTTGCTCCACTTCTTACCTTTACCAAGTTCTTTGGCTGGGGCGAAGTTGTAGCCGCATCTGCCTGGTTACTTCTTACAGGTCTCGTTGTTTCGACTGCAGCTTCGGTCATCACACTTCGCCGCTACCTCAAGGTCTAACGCCATGGTGAAGGAACTGGGCAAGAAGCTCATCGCTCAGAATAAGAAAGCACGTCATGATTTCTCCATTGAAGATGTTTATGAGTGCGGCATTGTTTTAATGGGAACGGAAGTCAAATCACTTCGTGCAGGTCGAGCTTCTCTGATCGATGGCTTTGCAATGATCGAAAATGGTGAACTCTGGTTACATGGTGTTCATATCCCTGAATACACCGAATGAACGTGGACCAATCACACCCCACGACTCAAGCGTAAATTATTGGTTAATAAGATTGAACTGCGCAAGATTG
>CAIPLJ010000137.1 GCA_903865885.1 uncultured Actinomycetes bacterium
ACCGACGAAGGCATATTTCTTCTTCGCCTTCGCACCTTTAGGAGTGTACGAAATATTGAGTAGACGTGGTGGGTTCACATAACCTTGTCCCACGCCAATGATTCCGCCATAGCCCTTTGAACGTAGTTGCGCATCTGTCATGACTGTAACTTTGAGACCAGCTGCTGCGCCGCCTGCCTTCTTTACTGCATCAACGATCGCCTTGCAGAAGGTATCGGGAGTGAGATGGCTTGGGGGAGTGTTGATCAAATCGCGGACAAGGTTTGTATACGTTCCGATAATTTCAGCAGATTTAATTGCCTGCTTTGCTGCAGGTTGCGATGCTAAATCAGAGTGGATGGTCACTACTTTGAGCGGGGTCTTCTGCGCCGACTTTGTAGAACCTCTAAATTGATCAAAGTTATATGAACCCAAGGTCGCACCTTCCGAGATAGCTCTCAGAGCTGCGATGCTCTTGGTAGGAAGGGCGAATGTTGCGCTGGGATTTCCGGCAAGTGCGCGAGATGCAGCACCGGCTGCGCGACGCAAAGTTTCATTGTCGTATGTTGCAGTCGACTTACCTAGGCCCGTGAAGACCACAAGACGAGTGGTTGAATTCGGAATTTTAATGACTTCGTCAGTTTTGCCAGTAGCGCCTAAATCAACGAGTGCTTGCATGAGGACTTTGGTATCAATTGCTAAGTCGCCGGATTCAATCTGAAGAGATGATGAACCGATCTTTGCTGATTTGCCTGCCTTGAAAGCCAGACCGACCACGATAACTTCATCTTTGATAATTCCGTCTGAAAGGCGGATGGTGGTCATTGCGACTCCTTAGGGTTTGGTCCAACTCAT
Source organism: uncultured Actinomycetes bacterium (assembly GCA_903865885.1). Classification (GTDB taxonomy): domain Bacteria; phylum Actinomycetota; class Actinomycetes; order Nanopelagicales; family Nanopelagicaceae; genus Planktophila. The sequence goes on from CAIPLJ010000137.1 coordinate 835, forward strand.
GCTCGGTACTAGTGAAGCGTAAGTGTAAGTTGTCGTTGTGAAAAACTCACCTTTACACCAGATGCACATCAACCTCGAGGCGAAGATGGCCGATTTTGGTGGATGGCTGATGCCTATCGAATATCCAGGATCTGGAGTTCTTGCTGAGCATGCAAGCGTGCGTGAGCGCGTTGGCCTCTTTGATGTCTCACACCTTGGTAAAGCAAGCGTCAAGGGTGAAGGCGCTCTCGAATTTCTCAATCAGATGTTTACCAATGATCTCAACCGAATCACCGATGAGAAAGCCCAATACACACTTCTCTGCAATCCAGATGGTGGAGTAGTAGATGACCTCATTGCATACCGAAATTCTGCATCTGACTTCTTTCTGATTCCCAATGCGTCTAATACAACAGATGTCGTACGAGTCCTGAAAGAGAACCTTCCAACGGGAATCATTGTTGAGAATCAGCATGAGAAATTCGCAGTCCTCGCTCTTCAAGGGCCAGATGCTCACAGCGTTATACAGAGTTTTGGAATTAATCCCACTATGGATTACATGGCCTTTTCTTACGTCACTATTGCAGGATGCGAAGTAATTCTCTGTCGCACTGGATACACGGGTGAGCATGGATATGAAATTGTCCCGCGCTGGGAAGATGCAAGCACCGTGTGGGATGAACTAGTGCTTGCGATGCAACCATTTAATGGGCTTGTCTGCGGACTCGGAGCTCGTGACACATTACGCACTGAGATGGGGTACCCACTTCATGGACATGAGCTATCTCTTGAAATCACTCCTGTGCAAGCAAGTGCAGGTTGGGCCATAGGCTGGAAGAAAGAATCCTTCCGAGGCTCTGAAGTTCTGCGCACTCAACGAGAAGAAGGCACAGTACGTTCGCTACGCGCCCTGAAATCAAATGATCGCGCCATTCCACGTGCAGGCATGACTGTCACAGATAACGATGGAAATGCTATTGGGGTCGTGACAAGTGGAGCTTTCTCTCCAACTTTGAAGGTCGGAATAGCCTTGGCTCTGATTGAGCCTCGTTATGTAGAAGGCGATCTGGTCACTATCGATGTTCGCGGAAGACAATCTTCAGCAACAGTTACTTCGCTACCTCTTGTGCCTTCGCACGTTCGATAAATTCAATCGGAGTCACAAAAGCTGCTCGGGTATATGCCCGGCGCAGAGTATGCAGCACTGGAATTCCAGTGAACGTTATCAACGTTGCGGTGAACAAGGCACGTGGAATATCCCACGCCATCGACGATAAGAAATGATAGGTAATGAAGTGGCCAAAATTACTAGCAAGTGGAGCACCGGCTAGATAAGAAAGTTGTGAATCTCCACCGAGCGCCCACGGCCAGAACTGCAGATCCATTGCGATTCCGAAAAATTCGGCGGCAACAATTCCATATAAGGTCAGAGCGAGAATTTCCTTCTTTCCGCGCAACGCTTTTGGAATGAGAGCAACACCAAGTCCAATCCATCCTGCGGCAAAGGATTGGTAGGCAAGCCACGGGCCGAATCCACCTGTAATAAAGGCGGAGAGAAACATAGAGAGTGCGCCTAAGAGAAATCCAAAGGATGGACCAAAGACTCTGGCAGAGAGAATAAGAATGAACCACATCGGTTCGATGCCTACTGCTCCTGTTCCCATAGGACGAAGGGCTGCAATCAGTGCTGCAAGTACTGCCAAGAGTGCAATTGATTTTGAATCCAACTCGTTATTGCTGACGCTGATGAATATGAGCAAGAGTGCACATGGTGTTGCCATGAGAAATATCCATTGTGGATGGCCTTCTCTGTGCGAAGTAAAAAATGGCCATAGAAAACCTAGTGCGCTGATTGCACTGGTTGCGAGAAGTGCGAAGGCTGATGCGCCGCGGAAGGCAAATATGCGCGAAGTCTTCACTCTGTATTACCAATCGCTGTGACTACATCAGAGACAGTAAGCCATGGTTTTGGTGACATGATCTTTGCTACCTGCGGTGCAAAGGCGGGGGATGAGAGCAAGACATCGAGAGTTGAACCATCTGCAACGATTTCACCTTCAGCGAGGAAGAGAACGCGATCTGCTAGCTCTGCTACGAGTTCAACATCGTGCGTTGCAAGAAGTACTGGGCGATTCGATTGGGCTGCATACTCCTTCAGCGCAAGGGCAAAGAGATTCTTCGCCCGGTAATCCAAGCCTCGCGTAGGTTCATCTAAGACAAGTACTTCAGGGCTTGCAGATAGAACAATGCTCAGCACCAAGGCAAGCCTCTGACCTTCAGATAGATCGTTGGGATGAGTATTGAGAGAAATATTTGGAACTAAAGAGTTAAGAAGGTTCCATGTTGAATTTGGCGCTAACTCGTTATCGCGATCTGCTTGCGCACATTCATCTCCAACGCTCTGAGCAAAGAGCAGATCACTGGGCTCTTGCGGCACATAGCCAATTGCTCGTCGACGATTGGCACCCTTCAGTGTTACTGGATCAATCCCATTTACGGTAATTGAACCCGAATCTGGAGAGTGCAATCCCACAATGGTGTGCAGGAGAGTGCTCTTGCCTGCGCCATTTCGGCCCATGATGGCAACGATTTCTCCGCGGCCAATCGTTGTATTTGTCTTATGCAGCGCAATCTTGCCGTAATAAGAGTGTGAAACATCAGAGACAATGATTGCGGGCGCCGAAGTTCGAGTACTTGATGCGGAGGCCGGAAAGTCACGCGTACGAATATCTTCAGTCTGCCTGCGAACTTCGCGAACACTTGTCTTGATTTCATCTAAGTTTAAGGCACGAGCAAGTCGAATAATTGGTGGGACTAGTTCTGCACGCTTTAATATATCTTCAGCTAAACCGATAGATGTCTCGCCATTTCCTTCGATATAAATGATGCGGTCTACAAATTGAATGACTCTTTCAAGTCTATGTTCAGCGATGATGACAGTGACACTCAAATCATGAACCAATCTGTGCAGAACGGATAGAACTTCTTCTGCAGCAATTGGGTCGAGGGCACTTGTCGGTTCATCGAGAACCAAAACCTTGGGATGCATCACAAGTGCAGTTCCAATCGCCACACGCTGTTGCTCGCCACCGCTGAGCGTTGCGATCGAACGATGACGTATTGCTGTTAATCCAAGGATGTCCAGAACTTCTTCCACTCTCTTACGCATCACATCGGGTGCGAAATTGAGCGCCTCCATACTGAAGGCGAGCTCTTCTTCAACAATATCTGTCACAAAACCGTTCAACGGATTTTGACCAACAATTCCGACAAGGTGTGCCAAAGCGCCGGGCTTAACAGTGCGTGTTGAGATTCCATCGACAGAGATATCTCCAGCAAGGATTCCTCCCGTGTGATGGGGCACTAGTCCATTGATGAGCCTTAAGAGTGAAGATTTCCCAGATCCTGTCTCACCCATGACGAGGACCATCTCGCCTTCCTCTATTTCACAGGAGAGGTTTTCAAGAATTGTCTTGGTTGAGTGTGGGTAGATAAGTGAGACATTTGAGAATGTAATCATTGCGCCACCATCGCAAGAGTGATCAACGTTGTGACAGCTATGAAAGCGCTATCTATTAATATCCATTGTTGTGGGCGGTATCGAGATCGCTTTCGACTTGTGCCGTAACCGCGGGCATCCATCGATGCTGCCAATTGCAGCGACCTTGCAAGTGACTCTTCCAGTAGGGGAAGAGCGATTGAACGCAGATGCACCTTCTCGGTGCCACGCAATTTTTGTGCAGTACGAATTCGTCGAACACTTGTCGCCAATTGAGGAAAGAGAGATGTTGCAATCACAAGAGTGATTCCGATTTCATAGATGAATGAAGGCGTTACGCGAAGCAATCTGTGAGGGCTTGTCAGAGAAGTAGCTGCTCCGAAGAGAGCAATCATCGCTGCGATGATGACGCCTTCGTGTAAGGAAGATGAAAGTCTTTCTATAGTTACTGCGCCACCGATACGAATTCCGGACATCCATGTTGGAAGATGGAGAATTGGAATAGTAAAGAGAGTTCGTCCAGGTATCGGAACTCCAATCACAATTCCAACCACGGTACGAATTGCAAGGATCGTTGCGCCAATTCGCAATGAGAGAGCAAAGCTCATATTCCAGGGAGATCCATCACGGCGAATGTAGACAAAGATTGCCACTGCACCCACGATCGCAAGAGCGATATAGGCGCTATCGAGTGCGACCACTCCAAATGCCAGGAGTATCGCCGCAATCCACAAGGTCAGTGGATGCAGTGGCTTTCTCATAGAACTACTTCTTCACAAGTGCG
>CAIPLJ010000138.1 GCA_903865885.1 uncultured Actinomycetes bacterium
GAAGATCGCGTTCCACATATCATCACAGAAAATTGGGTCGTTCCACCCCGATGGTTTTCACTCTTTACTACAGAGGAACGCGTTCGCGGCGAAGATCAAGATGGACTATTCAGTTTTGCTCGAACCACAATGTCGAAGGCACGCGATCGCGCTGGAAAGTCGCATGAAATTGTTTTAGGTGCATTTGGACAAGGACAAGTTGAACAAGAGATTGAGAATATGTTGGATTGGCTAGAACTCTTCCATCCCGAATCACTTGTCGAACTCGATTACGGTGGCCTCGCCAGTTATCTCGACGCATCAATGCGAGCCAATGGACTTGATGGAATTAGTGAAGATTCATCAATTGAAGATGTGGCATTTAGCTTGTCAGGTCTTGCATCTGCCGATGGTTCGGTTGCAGGACAGGGATATGAGCGCCTAGTGAGTCGTTGGCGCTCAGTTCAAGCCTTTGAATCAGCTATGTAATCCACTTCTGGGTATTGCCAGAGTTGAAACTGTGGGGAATACTTCCCGACATTACGGAGCAAAACGGACACCGAGTCCGAGCTAGACCTTGGGGGATCGCAGATGAATCGACTGCCTGATGCAGAGGTCCTTCTCACCCCACGTGAAGTTGCAGATCTCTTTGGCGTCGATCCCAAGACAGTTACTCGTTGGGCAAAGGCTGGAAAGTTAACTTCCATTCGCACATTGGGTGGGCATCGCCGTTATCGCAAATCTGAAGTTGATGACCTTCGTCAAAATTATTTCAAGGTACAGAACTAATATCTTCCTAGCACTATGAATTACTCCATCGCGCAATTTTTCTTACTGGGCTTTCTCACATTTGTCGCAGTCGGTTTTATCACGCCACCAATTCGACAAATCGCACTACGTTTTGGCGCAGTCGATGCACCGACTCTTGCTCGGAAAGCGCAGAAGGATCCAGTTCCATATTTAGGCGGAGTGGCAATTGCTATCGGAATCGTTGCAGCTTCTTACGGTTCACTCTTAGCCGTTGATTTCTCACTCACCACATTTAAATTAGCGAGCTTTGTTCTGGTGCCTGCGATGGCAATTTCTGCCATGGGTTTATGGGATGACCTCAAAGGCCTTGAACCATGGCCCCGTCTAGTAGCACAAACTTTTATGGGAATCCTTGTTGCGGTAATTCTTACCGTGACAGATACGATGGGCTTTGCTTTTCATAACCATTACATCAATTACTTCATCACCGTTTTCTGGATCGTTGGCGTAACAAACTCAATCAACTTCTTCGATAACCACGATGGTGGTGCAGCAGGCACAGTTGCTGTTATTACCTTCTTTCTCTTCTTTATCGCCTATGACCGCCAACAAATACTCGTCAGCGCGTTGGCAATTGTGACGGCAGGGGCAACAGCTGGATTTCTTATCTGGAACCGCCATCCAGCCAAGATATATATGGGAGATGCGGGGTCTCTCTTCCTTGGAATTATCATCTCTGTATTAACTATTCGCCTGAGCCCAGGTGTTGTTCCTTCTTATAAATCACTTGCAATTCCAGTTTTCTTGATGGCAACACCAATTCTCGATACCACTGTGGCCGTTATTTCACGCCTCTATCGCGGTATCTCACCGTTTCAAGGTGGTCGCGATCACTTGTCACATCGCTTAATGCGCAAGGGACTCAATCGCCGAACAACAGCATTTATCTTGTGGGGGCTTGCTGCAATTTACGGAGTAATCGCCATCACTATCTATACCTGGCCAGATACGCTCGGATTACAGACAATTATTCTTGGTTCTGCATTATGGCTTGCGATGCTCATTGCATTCCTGCGTATTCCATCCGAGGGGTAGACTCACACCATGGCCGATAAGAATGATGATGTGAAAGCAAGAATGCTCGCTGCCCTTGAAGCAAAGAAGAATAAGAAGGGCGCACCAGGCACTCAAACACATTCTGAAGGTGGCTCAAAGATTCGCGGCGGACAACGCAGCGGCGGAGCTCCTCAAGTACAGCGTAAAGCTGGCCCATCTGGTTCTGGCTCTGCAGGTTAATTCACCAATCGCTTAAGTTGTGCCTTTTCTTTTAGAAATTAGAGTTCGTCCCAATTCATCGCGTAATAAAGTTGGTGGAAGCGTTGGTGAACCTCCTCGCCTAGTCGTTGCAGTACAGGCTCCCGCGGTCGATGGCAAAGCAAATCAAGCCGTCGTTACAGAGTTAGCTGATGCATTTAATCTTCGTTCTCGAGATTTCACTATTGTCTATGGCGAACTCGGCCGTGATAAAAGGTTGCTTGTTGAAGGGGATGAAAAAACTCTCCAAGCAAGGCTTGAAGAGTTGATGGGCGAAATTCCTAAACTTCTTTAAATATTAATTGCAGAGACTTGTGGCTCGGGACAGGATCGAACTGTCGACCTCACGATTTTCAGTCGCGCGCTCGTACCAACTGAGCTACCGAGCCATTATGTAATTGTTTTACCGTCTTACATCTACCTATGTAGTTAAAAAAGAAGAGAGCGTGTGGACACTCTCTTCTTTCGCGACCCGGACGGGACTTGAACCCGCGACCTCCGCCGTGACAGGGCGGCGCGCTAACCAACTGCGCTACCGGGCCTTATGTATTTACATACATTCGACCATTTTTCTCTTCTTTCGAAGCGTGCCCCCAACGGGATTCGAACCCGTGTTACCGCCGTGAAAGGGCGATGTCCTAGGCCCCTAGACGATGGGGACGTTTGAGGCTCGCAAATCGTACCTTCTTAAGCGTGCACGACCAAACTCGCTAAAAAAGTCCTGTGAAATAGGTTGAAAAGAGGGCTCTTTAGAGCAGAGCCCACTGCACTGTTATTGAGATTGTCACATCTTGCTGACCTAAATCAATCACTGTGGCATCTGATTCTGCTTTAGCTACAGACATCACAGGTGTGTAATTAGTTGGAGCAGAATTTTCTACGAGGTAATTCACTTTGCCGAGTTTTACACCGATCAGCGATGCATATGAGGTTGCTTTTGTCTTTGCACTCTTTACTGCAGCGGCGCGAGCGGCATCAAGTGATTTAGATGAGTCAAGTACAAATGGAGTTGCGCCATTAATCTGCAGATTATCGCCACCTGCAGCGATCAAGGAATCAACGATTGCGCCTGCTGTATCTGCAGCCCTGACAACGATGGTAAATGACTGCGATCCGCGATAGCCGATCTGTGTCGAAGTTCCATCGTTTGCATATTTATATTCTGGATAGACCGTAATAGTTTGCGTCGAAATATCTTTTGTATCAATCTTGGCAGCCTTGAGAGCAGCGCGAACTGCAGTGGCAGTCTTATTGGCGGCAGCGAGTGCATCCTTGCTTGTGGCAGCTTCCTCTGACACCGTGGCGCTGAGGCGCACCGCTTCA
>CAIPLJ010000139.1 GCA_903865885.1 uncultured Actinomycetes bacterium
CAGTTCATGCATCATCCCTTGCGTTTGGTGGCGTGGATCTTGTCGTCAATAACGCTGGGCTTTCACTCAGCAAGGCACTTGTTGACACAACGGTTGCTGATTGGGATTTGCAGCACGATGTGATGGCTCGTGGTTCATTCTTGATGTCTCGCGAATGTGCCAAGGCAATGATCGCTCAGAAGATGGGTGGAGACATTGTGTACATCTCTTCCAAGAACTCAATCTTTGCTGGACCTAATAACATCGCATACGGGGCGACAAAGGCAGATCAAGCACATCAAGTGCGCTTGCTTGCCGCCGAACTCGGTGCACATCAAATTCGTGTAAACGGTGTTAATCCTGACGGTGTTGTTCGCGGTTCAGGGATCTTCTCATCTGGTTGGGGCGCAAACCGCGCAGCTGTCTACGGAGTAGAAGAAGAGAAGTTGGGCGAGTACTACGCACAACGTTCTATCTTGAAACGCGAGGTTCTTCCTGATCACATTGCTGCAGCAGTATTTGTTCTCTGTTCATCAGATCTTGCCCTGACTACAGGTCTTCATATTCCTGTAGACAGTGGGGTCGCTGCCGCATTTATGCGATAGACCCATATGTCTGAATTTCTTGCAGTTGATCTCGGGGCAACAAGTGGTCGAGTCGCTATCGGTCGGGTTGATAGCGATTCGATATCACTTGATGTTGTGCATAGATTTCTTCATGAAGTTATCCCGCAAGATGACGGCTCTCTCTTGTGGGATTGGGATTTAATTCTTTCTGAGGTATTTCTGGGGTTACGAGAAGCGATTAAGACTTCTAGTCCCATTAGCCTTGCTGTTGATTCATGGGCGGTTGATTTCGGCTTTATAAGCCCTTCAAATCAGTATCTTCCCCCAATCCACGCCTATCGCGATCCCCGTAATGAGATTGCTTACCAAGCGCTCACTAAGAAGATTGGTAAAGAGCGTATTTACTCAACTACCGGAATTCAATTCCTGCCATTTAATACTATTTATCAACTCTATGCAGCTCGGGAACTTGCGGAATATAAGAGCGCTGCAAAGTTTTTAATGCTCCCTGATTTGATCAACTTTCTCTTAACGCAGAGGCTTTCTACTGAAGTGACAAATGCTTCAAGTACTCAAGCGCTCAATACTCGCACTCGTGAATGGGATCGTGAATTAATTTCACTCGCTGGCGTACGCGATGATTTATTTACTGAACTACATGAACCTGGAACACTTATCGGAGTTGTCAAAGGTTTTGATCTTCTTGATGGAATCAACGTTGTTGCAACTGCCTCCCACGATACAGCGGCAGCGATTGCAGGTGTTCCTTTTACCGACCGTGAAACCGAGGCCTACATTTCAAGTGGAACATGGTCGCTCGTTGGTGTCGAACTTGATGCACCTGTCACCACACCAGAAGCTTTTGCCGCAAATATTACAAATGAATTGGGCGTGGACGGAACCGTTCGTGCGCTAAAGAATGTGACTGGAATGTGGATTCTCGAAGAGTGCCGGCGTACTTGGCACGCTGAAGGGCGCGATTATGAAATGCCAGAACTTCTAGAGCTAGCAATAGAAGCAAGCTCATTTACGACACTTATTGATCCTAACGATTCACTCTTCGCACCTCCCGGTGGAATGCCGCAACGCATTCATACGTACTGTCTTGATCATGGCCTCACGCCACCACACAGCGATGGCGAATACGCAATCTGTATTCTCAATAGCTTGGCTCATGCATATAAGAAGACTCTCGACGAAATTTCAGCTGTCACAGGACGCACCATCACGGTGATTCATATCCTCGGCGGCGGTTCTCAGAACGATCTTCTCAATCAATTGACAGCAAATATCTGCAGAATGACGGTAAAGACTGGGCCGGTCGAGGCAACTTTGTACGGCAATATCGCCGTCCAGGCCATTTCTGCGGGGGTTGTAGCCGATCTGAATGCGGCACGGACCTTGATTGGGAATTCCTTTACTTCAAAGGTCTTTCACCCCGCTTAACGATTACCCTAGCGTTCATGAAGTTAGCGCTGGTCACTATCTCGTACCTGATTACAGTCTTTGCACTCATTCTCTTAACAGTACGAGTGCGTCAATTAATTGCGATTTATAAGAAGCAACAACCAGATCCAACGCGAAGCAACGCTAAATCTGCGCGCTTGAAAAATATGCTCAAAGAAGTCTTGGGCCATACCAAGATGCTCAACTTCACCGGCACTGGAATCGCACACTGGTTTGTCATGATCGGTTTTGGCGCACTCTTCGGAACGCTTATTACGGCATATGGCCAAGTTATCAATCCTAATTTCGCACTTCCGCTTATTGGCCACTTCGTTGGGTACGAACTTTTTGCAGAAGTAATTGCGGCGCTGACCGGAATTGGAATCGTTACTCTTGTTGGAATTCGCCAAGTAACTCGTTTTCGCATGCTCAATCGCTTTAGTGGTTCGGGAATGGGCAAGGCGTATTACGTTGAAGCAACAATTCTTGCAATTGTCTTCTGTGTCATTGCGCTTCGTGGTTTAGAAGGAGCACTCGCAGGTGAAAGTAGTTGGAGCTGGCACTACGCAATCTCATGGCCAGCAGTTCTTGCTTTCCAATCAATGTCGAAAGCCTCCCTTGAGAAAACAATTGAGATAGTTGCCACAACGAAGATTGTCGTATCGATGGCATGGTTCATCGTTATTGCCTCAAATCTGACAATGGGTATTGCCTGGCACCGCTTCTTGGCATTCTTTAATATCTATTACAAGCGCAATATTGATAAGCCAGCGCTCGGCGCACTCCCAGAAATGCTTTCTAAAGGAAAGCCGGTTAACTTCGAAGATCCTGCAGAAGATGATGTCTTCGGTCTTGGTACGCGCGGTGATATTTCCTGGAAGGGCTTGCTGGATATGACCAGCTGTACCGAATGCGGTCGCTGCCAATCGCAATGTCCTGCATGGCATACAGATAAACCGCTCTCTCCAAAGTTATTGATTATGGCAATGCGCGATCACGCGATGGCAAAGGTTGTTGAGACTGAGAACCTTGTCGGTGAAAATGCACCTATTGATCTCGATGTCTTGTGGTCCTGCACATCATGCGGTGCATGCGTTGAAGAGTGCCCCGTAGATATCGAACACGTCGATCACATCGTCAATATGCGCCGATTCCAAGTACTTGTTGAATCAGAATTTCCCACTGAGCTTGGTGGAACATTCCGTAATCTTGAGAAAGCTGGCAACCCATGGGGTGCCAACAAACAAGATCGCGAAGGATGGATTGCAGAGTGCGACTTCCCTGTTCGCGTAGTCAGCGGAGAACTTCCCGAAGAAGTTGAATATCTCTTCTGGGTTGGTTGTGCGGGTGCTTATGAAGAACGCGCGAAGAAGACAACAAAGGCAGTTGCTGAATTGCTCCATATGGCTGGTGTGAACTTTGCAGTTCTTGGAAAGCGCGAGACATGTACGGGAGATCCTGCACGTCGTTCTGGAAATGAATTCTTATATCAAATTCTTGCAGCTGAAAATATTGAAACTTTTAAAGAGACTTTTGGAAATCGTGGAGTAAAGAAAGTTGTGGTTACCTGCCCTCACTGCTTCACAACAATTGGGAAGGATTACGCACAGAGTGGATATGAACTCCAGATGCTTCACCACACACAATTGCTCAACACTCTTATTAAAGAAGGCCGCCTTAAGCCAAGCCCTCACAAATCAGATAAGAAACTTACCTATCACGACCCTTGTTATCTCGGTCGTCACAATCAAATTTATGCACCACCACGTGAGCTACTTGAGGCAAGCGGGTGCGATGTAGAAGAGATGCCACGAAATAAAGAGCGTTCATTCTGCTGTGGTGGGGGTGGCGGGCGCATGTGGATGGAAGAGAAGATCGGCACACGCATCAATCTCAATCGCGTCGATGAAGCAATTGATACCGGTGCGCAAGAAGTTGCAGTCGCATGTCCGTTCTGCCGCATCATGGTCGGAGACGGCATGGTCGCTCGACAATCAGATGTTGAAGTGCTTGATGTTGCTCAGGTGCTTTTGCGTAGCGTTAAATCCGCTCAATAATCCTCGGATGCAAACTGGTCCGTAATTTCGAGATGCAAACTCGGCGCTAACAATCGCGCCTAGAGTTTCATCTCATCAATTACTTTTTTTGTATCAGAAGTAATTTAGTTATCAGGCCACCCGTGATGAGGCCGCCGAGGTGGGCATGCCAATCGACGCCACCGATAGTGAAGCCCAATACGAAGTTGAGACCGATGATGACGTAAGTGCTCTTTACTTCGGCGCCAATCTTGCGGCCGATGATGATCCATGCGCCGAATAAGCCGAAGACAGCGCCATATGCGCCGATGGAGTAACCGTTATGACCAAGAAACATCGCTGAAGAAATCGATGCGCCGATAAGAGAAACAAAGAAGATTGTAAGAAACTTGGCTTTACCTAATAAAGCTTCAACCGGTGTACCAAGTGAATGCAGTGCAATCATATTGAAAGCTAAGTGGATTGGTAGGGCGCTTGAGTTATCGTGAATAAGTGCAACTGTTACTAAGCGATACCACTCGTTAGTGACTTTAAGAAGATCGATTCCATACAGCGCAAAAGTTCCGATAATTCCTGAATCAATTAGTTCCCACAAGTAAAAAGCACAGATAACAGTGATCAGCGAAAGTACCGCTGAACGCTGCTTCATGCTTGGCATGAGTTAAGCGATAGTGACGCTATTGATTACAACAGGTGTTACAGGCTTATCTTGCGCACCTGTTGGTGTTGAACCAATCTTGTCAACGACAGCTTGTGAAGCAGCATCTTTTACTTCGCCGAAGATTGTGTGCTTGCGGTTAAGCCATGTTGTTGGAGCAACGGTGATGAAGAACTGTGAACCATTTGTTCC
>CAIPLJ010000140.1 GCA_903865885.1 uncultured Actinomycetes bacterium
AGATAGAAGACATTGTCGCGACCAACCTCTTGGCGCAGTTGACGCGCAGCTTCAAGGAAAGGTTGCGATTCAATATCGCCAACAGTTCCGCCGATCTCGGTAATGACTACATCTACATCTGCAGAATCATTTGCCAACATACGCTCTTTGATTTCATTGGTGATATGCGGGATAACTTGTACTGTCTCGCCTAAATATTCTCCACGACGCTCACGCGCGATTACCTTGGAGTAGACCTGACCTGTTGTGACATTGGCAGAACCCGAAAGATTTCTATCAAGGAAGCGTTCGTAGTGACCGATATCGAGATCTGTTTCAGCGCCATCATCGGTGACAAATACTTCACCGTGCTGGAAAGGATTCATGGTGCCTGGATCAACATTGAGATAAGGATCGAGCTTCTGCATCGTTACGCGAATGCCGCGGGCTACAAGTAATCGACCTAAGGAGGATGCTGTGAGGCCTTTACCAAGACTTGAGGCGACTCCGCCAGTTACAAAAATATGTTTCGTCACATGCGCTTGGCTCATGGAAGACCATCCTATCGCCTGTGTGGGATTACCCTCGCATCGCTAGTAGTTCGGCGGCGTGTTCTCGCGCACTCGATGATTCTTCAAGGCCTGCAAGCATGCGAGCGATCTCTTCTACACGCTCAGATTGTGCAAGTTTGGAGACTCCTGATTGAACAACTGAGCCATCGCTACTTTTGCGAACCACAAAGTGGGTATCTGCCCACGCAGCAACTTGCGGAAGGTGCGTCACCACAATGACCTGCGCGTTCTGTGCAAGTGCATGAAGACGCTTTCCGACTTCGATCGCAGCCTTGCCACCAACACCGGCATCGACCTCATCGAAGATATATGTGCCAACTGGGTGAGATTGCGCAATCACAACTTCAAGGCCCAACATGATGCGCGACATTTCGCCACCGCTGGCGCCTTTTCCAAGTGCAATCTTGGGGCCATCTATCTGACCTTGAATCTGCATAGTGATCTCATCACAACCCAGGTTGGTGAAGTCACTCTCTTTCAGTGCAGATCCATAATCCGGCGATGATACTTCGACGAAGAATTTGGTGTGCGGCATCGAAAGCGCCTGAATTTCGTGAGTTACTGAAGTAGATAGCGAGACAGCTGCTGCACTTCTTGCCTTTGTTAAAGATTGAGCAGATAGCAATAACGATTTCTTAACCTTAGCTAAATCACTCTCGAGTTCGGCGAGGCGATCATCTCCGCCCTTGAGATCGGCGATTGCTTCTTTGCCGCTCTTCGCCTTGGCGGCAAGGAGAAGTAGCTCCTCATCCAGCGACCCTGCGCCACCCCATCGTTTAATAAAGAGGCTAATTTCAGCTTTACGATTCTGCAGGAAATCGAGGCGATCAGGATCTGCCTCAAGTCCTGTTGCATACGATGCTAAATCAGATGAAGCATCATCGAGAATAAAGAGGGATTCTGCAACGCGCTCTGCAATCTCCTCGAGACGTGAATCTTTACCTTTTGCAGCATCGAGAAATCGTCGCGCCGAATGGAGAAGATTGAGCGCACCTGAATCTTCTGCATCAAGGGCTGATAGCGCTCCACTGGATGCAATTCGCAGATCTTCTACGCTGGATAAACGTTTGATCTCATCCTCTACAGAAGATGCTTCATCGCGCACAGCCTTTAACTTGCTCCAGGCAGCGAGAAACTCTTCAAGTTCTGCAATCTCTCCATCGCGTTTATTGGCAGATGCCTTCATCGCTTTGATGCGCTCTTTCAATTCTAGGTACTGTCCATAAATCTCTTGATACTCAGAGATTGCTTTCGCAATAGTTGATCCACCAAAACGATCGAGAAGTTCGCGTTGTCTTGCTGGCTTTACGATCTGTGCATTTGCAGATTGGCCATGAATTTCAATGAGTGGTTCAGTGACATCTGCAAGAGTTCCGGCGGGAACAGTTACTCCCCCACATGAGGCTTTACTCTTTCCATCGCTATTTACTGTGCGCGTAACAATAAGGGAAGAACCATCGGTTTCGGCGCCGATTTCATCCAACTTCTCCTGCGAATTCGCTGTCACCGAGAACTGCGCTGTTGCAACAAGTCGATCAGAGCCGTGACGTACTAAAGCGCTATCGCTCTTGCCGCCAAGGACAAGGGCTAGCGCTGTAAGAATCATTGTCTTTCCTGCACCGGTTTCGCCGGTGAGAACATTGAGGCCGCGACCAAGGTCGAGCTCAGATTGTTCGATGATTCCAAGATTGCGAATTGAAATCTCTTCTAGATAAGAACGTTCACTCACCGCGCCAACCTTCAACGGGAAGTTTGAACTTTGCTACCAATCTATCTGTGAAGAGCGTCTTAGATACATGCGAAAGTTTGATTGTCTGGTTATCGCGAGTGATCAGGACGCGATCGCCTTTATGGAGCGGGGTCTTGCGTAGCGCATCTGCAGAAAGAAGTGCGTCCGATGAATCGATTGTGACGACAATTTCAGATTTAGGTGAGACGACCATGGGACGCGAGAAGAGCGCATGTGCAGAAATGGGAAGCAAGACCAGTGCATCTACTTCGGGCCATAAGACTGGGCCGCCTGCGCTAAAGGCATAGGCAGTTGAGCCCGTTGGGGTTGAACAGATCAGTCCATCGCATCCCCAACGCGAAAGTGGTCGGTTATCAATTTCAACAAAAAGCTCGACCA
>CAIPLJ010000141.1 GCA_903865885.1 uncultured Actinomycetes bacterium
CATAGAAACTTCAAGAGAAAGACGAGCCTTCTTATCTTCGGCTGCAAGTGCAATCACAGATTTATGGAGTTCGCCTCGAGTTGAATTGAGGTGCTTAACAAAGTCGGTAATTCCACCTTGGTATTGGTAGCGAACTGTCAGCTGTTCTCCCTCTTCATCGAAATGGCCATCTCGCATATCGGTAAGAGATAAAATCAAGCCGCGGTTAAGAAATGCCATTTCGCGAAAGCGTGTTGAGAGAATTTCAAAAGAAAAATCTGTAGTTTCGAAGATATCTTCTGCTGGCCAGAATTGAATTGTTGTTCCGGTTTCAGTCGTTGCCTCACCTTTTGCAACCGGCGCAGTTGGTACACCGAGTTTGTATTGCTGTGACCAGATAAATCCATCGCGCTTAACAGTTGCAAATAGATTTGATGACAAGGCATTGACAACAGATGAACCAACACCGTGCAAGCCACCCGATACTGAGTAACCACCATCGCCAAACTTTCCACCTGCGTGCAAAACTGTAAGAACAACTTCGAGAGCTGGTTTTTTCTCGATTGGGTGGATATCAACTGGAATTCCGCGACCGTTATCGACAACTTTGAGCGATCCATCGCCCATCAGAGTTATCTGAATCTCGGTGCAATAACCTGCGAGCGCTTCATCGACTGCGTTATCGACGATTTCATAGACAAGGTGGTGCAATCCGCGTTCGCCGGTTGAGCCGATATACATGCCTGGGCGCTTGCGAACAGCTTCAAGGCCCTCGAGGACGGTGATCGAGGAGGCGTCATATCCGCCCTTACCCTGATTCACGGTCTCTTTACTCACAAAAGTCCCCTTTTGAAAACTGGCTCATTTTGGCTGTAGAGCGGTTTTTCCTCAACAGCAGGCTGAAATCCTATCGTTAAATGGAAAGTGAAATAACCCTGAAAAGCCTCTGAGGTGGGCAATACCGCACGAAAAGAAAGGGGGTGAGGGTTCCTATTAAAAAGAGGAAGAAATAAGTGTTATCCACAAGGTTTATCCCCATTGTGTGTGGAGTTACAGGCCTGTAATTCAGCGCTAACTCTCCACCGTTCAAGTACCGTCAATTCTCAGCAAAGACACAGGGTGAGAGAGCACTCTTACCGCATGGCAAATGAAAATTCCGGGCAGCGCATTCTCGTCGTCGACGACGAATTAAGTATTAGCGATCTCATCGCAACAAGTTTGAGATTTGTTGGTTTCGACGTTCGCACAGCAGCAACGGGATCACAAGCTTTAACAATTGCCGAAGAATTTAAGCCGCACGCAATGATTTTGGATGTCATGTTGCCAGATCTCGATGGTTTCGAAGTCTGTCGCCAGATTCGCAATGAAGGAATCGAAGTCGGAGTTCTCTTCTTATCTGCAAAAGATGAGATGAAAGATAAAGTCCAAGGACTCACAATCGGTGGCGATGATTACATGACTAAACCATTTAGTCTTGAAGAACTTGTCGCACGTTTGCGTGCACTACTGCGCCGTATCGGTGTTGTTGAACA
>CAIPLJ010000142.1 GCA_903865885.1 uncultured Actinomycetes bacterium
CCATAACGACCTGTCTTAATTGTTTCAGGGTGCCAATCAGTCTTCTGATTTTCGCGGATCAATTCATCTTTAATAGAGGTAGTGCGGATATACCAAGATGGTTGTGCGTAATAAATCAGCGCAGTATGGCAACGCCAGCAATGTGGATATTCGTGCTCGTACGGTTGGTGCTTATAGAGCGCGCCCGATGCTTTGAGCTCTTTCACAAGCGGCTTATCTGCCTCCTTAAAGAACAGTCCACCCACAACTGGAGTATCTGGAAGAAAAGTTCCATCAGGTGCAATCGGATTTACAACTGGAAGACCATATGAACGGCAGACAAGTAAGTCATCTGCGCCAAATGCGGGGGATTGATGAACAAGGCCAGTTCCATCTTCAGTCGTGACATATGTTGCTAAGACGATGAAATGTGAATCTGGAATCTCGAGGTAGTTAAAGGGACGCGTGTAAGTGATGCGCTCAAGATCTTTGCCCTTGATTGTCTTAAGAATTTCTTGCTCGCCTGCAACCTTCGATAGCAAAGGCTGTGCAATAACGAGGACTTCACTGACTTCATCAACAGTCGCCTTGACCACGACATAATCAACATCAGGGTGCACAGCGATTGCTGTATTTGATACCAAGGTCCAGGGAGTTGTTGTCCAGACAAGAAATGATGCTTTGAGTTCTGCGAGTTCTCCCGATGTTGCAGGAAAGCGTACAAAGACTGATGGATCAACAACGGTTTCGTACCCTTGAGAAAGTTCGTGATCAGAGAGCCCGGTTCCGCAACGAGGACAGTAGGGCGCAACGCGATGATCTTGTACAAGAAGACCCTTCTTCCAAATCTCTTTAAGGCTCCACCACACGCTTTCTACATACTCAGGAGCCATCGTCCAATATGCCTGATCGAAATCAACCCAGAAACCCATACGTTCTGTCATGGTGGTAAATGCATCAACGTGGCGAGTTACGGATTCGCGACACTTATCGTTAAAGGGTGCGATGCCATATTTTTCAATATCGCCTTTACCTGCAAATCCAAGTTCTTTCTCTACAGCAATTTCTACAGGTAATCCGTGGCAATCCCATCCTGCTTTGCGAGTGACGTACTTTCCCTTCATTGTATGAAAACGGGGGAATACATCTTTAAATACGCGCGCCTCAATGTGGTGAGTTCCGGGCATTCCATTTGCAGTAGGAGGACCTTCATAGAAGGTCCAGGGAGTTCCACCGGCGCGTGATTGCGTGCTCTTGTGGAATATGTCGTTATCGCGCCAGAAATCTAAAATGGAGTGTTCCATCGAAGGAAGATCGATCGACGCCGGAATAGCGCGAAATGGTGATGACATAAAAAATCCTCCAAGAAGTTAGAACACTCTTGGAGGGACGAAGTGTGAACTTCGCGGTACCACCCACCTTGTAGCTGCAGACGTATGTCGCAGATACCTCTTTATTACTTGCTATCGGCTGGTTCTACCCCGCCTTATGAGGGCGGATCTTCCAGCATGCTCCGAAGGTGATCGCCTCATCAACGCATATTTCCTGCAAGGTCGTGCGAAGGAAGTCTAAACCATGCGTGGCAAAGTTGGTTACGAGAGCAAAAACGCATAAGGTGCGCGGCGTGCCAGGAAAAAAGATAGCGAAGAAGGCGGCTAAGAAGGCCCCTGCGAAGAAGTCTCCTGCGAAAAAGGTTGCGAAGAAAGCACCTGCCAAGAAGATTGCGAAGAAAGCCCCGGCGAAGAAAGTCGCTAAGAAGGCCCCTACTAAAAAAGCCCCTGCGAAGAAAGTTGCAGCTAAGAAAGTTGCTGCTCCGGGGCGTCCATTTCCTTCAAAGATTGGAAAGACCACGCTTACAGTAGATGAAAAATCCCAGACAGTTTCCGTTGCAACAGTTGTAGCCCCAACAGCTGCTCCAGTTGTTGAAGAACGTCGATTGGTAATGCCGCCCCCACCACGTCCAGTTAAGAGTGGAAAGAAAGTTGCACCGCTTAAGCCAATTAAAGCTGTCCCAACTCCTGTCACTGCATCGGCTGGCGAAGCGCCATGGACACCGGCAGAGCTAAAAACTGTCCGAACAGAAATTGCAAAAGATCTCGAACGACTTCGCAATGAGCTTGCACGAGTTGAAGTTGAACTCGATAACCTCATTGCAGATTCTGGCGAAGGCGCTGGCGATGATCAGGCAGATTCCGGTACAAAGACATTCGAGCGCGAACATGAAATGTCACTTGTCATTAACGCTCGCGACATGGTTCTCCAGACTGAGCGCGCACTCGAGCGCATCGATGCAAAGACCTATGGCTTCTGTGAAGTCTGTGGTGCTGCAATTGGAAAGCCTCGTCTGCAAGTTTTCCCTCGCGCAACTTTGTGCATGATCTGCAAGCAGAAGGAAGAGCGGCGCTAAAGTGCGCCGATTGTTCGCCACTGCGTGGACTATCTGGCTCTTTGATTTTCTCACCAAAATCTGGGCTCTCTCTGCTCTGACCGCATCTCCTCGTCAAATTCTTGGCACCAATCTTCAACTTATTCTTGTGAAGAATTCTGGAGCAGCATTTAGCATTGCTACCGGTTTCACAATTTTCTTCTCACTCCTTGCCCTCGCAGTAGTGATCGTAATTAGCTACTACGCCCCACGGATCACTTCACAGGGATGGCTCATCGCCCTAGGTCTTCTCTTAGGCGGAGTTCTCGGAAATCTCACTGATCGCATCTTCCGTGAACCAGGTTTTCTCAATGGACATGTCATCGATTGGATTCAAATTCCACATTGGCCAGTATTTAACCTTGCAGACTCAGCAATCACAGTGGCAGCCCTCATTGCCTTCGTACTTTCGCTGCGAAATATCTCTCCCATTACACGGGTAAGGTAACTACATATGACACGAGAATTACGACAGCTCAGCGTTCCCGAAGGAGTAGCCGGCGAACGCATTGATAGTGCGCTCACTCGAGTCCTCGGTCTTTCTCGTACCGCCATTGTGAAATTGCTAGAAGATGGCGATATCACTACCGATAACAGAGCGATGCTCAAATCCGAGCGCGTGACATCAGGGCAAGTAATTGAAGTACTGATGCCAGCACCGCTCAATCAAGATCCGATTCCACTCACTCCACTCGTTGGACTGACCGTTGTCTATAACGATGACGACATTGTTGTTATTGATAAGCCAGTGGGGTGCGCTGCGCATCCAAGTCCTGGATGGACTGGTCCAACTGTGGTCGGTGCCTTAATGGCTGCGGGCTACACAATCTCCACATCAGGACCTGCTGAACGTGCCGGAGTTGTCCATCGCCTCGACGCAGGAACATCAGGACTGATGATCATCGCGAAAACTGAGAACGCTTACTTAAAGCTAAAAGAGATGTTTCGAAGCCACGAGGTTGAGAAGACCTATCACGCACTTGTGCAGGGTCATATGGATCCTTCAACAGGAACGATTGATGCACCTATTGATCGCCATCCGAAAGAAGATCATCGCTTCGCCGTTGTTGCAACTGGCAAAGAGAGCATCACACATTACGAAGTGATCGAATATTACAGATCTGTCTCACTCGTTAAGGTGGAACTTGAAACAGGACGTACACATCAAATTCGCGTTCACTTCTCCGCACTCGGCCATCCTCTCGTTGGCGATACGACATATGGAGCAGATCCTGTTTTAGGTAAGAAGATGAAGATGTCTCGACCTTGGCTTCATGCCTTAGAACTTCGATTTAACCATCCGACAGATGGCACGCCACTTGTCTTGCGCGCGCCATACCCACTCGACCTTCAAAACTCTCTGGCGTTGCTATCAGAAGCGGTCCTGCCTTAGGCGCTAGTGTTGCGCCACCATGTCATCTGAAGATTTTTCAGCTTCACGGGCATCGACGCAAGACTCGTTTGTACATCTGCATGTGCATACCGAGTACTCGATGCTCGATGGTGCTGCGCGCGTCGGAGATCTTGTTAATGAGGTAGCTCGCCAAGAAATGCCGGCGATTGCCATGACAGATCACGGCAATGTATTTGGTGCATTTGATTTCTATAAACAGGCAACCAAAGCGGGCATTAAGCCGATTATCGGAATCGAAGCCTACGTAGCTCCTGAATCGCGCTTTGATAAGAAGCGCGTGCAATGGGCCGACGGTGGCGAAGATGATGTCTCAGGTGGTGGCGCATATACACACATGACTATCTTGGCCGAGAACAATCAAGGTCTTGGAAATCTCTTTAAACTTTCATCTCTTGCATCTCTTGAAGGCTATTACTACAAGCCTCGCATGGATCGCGAGCTCATCTCTCGCTATGCAGAAGG
>CAIPLJ010000143.1 GCA_903865885.1 uncultured Actinomycetes bacterium
GCTGTGAGTGCTGGCACCGACTCTCAGTTTGCGATTGTGAAGATAGAGGGCTACGGTGAACTTTCAGAACCATGAGAGGAAGACGATGCCTGATATCTCCGAGAAGTTTGTTGTTGTCACTGTTACACAACATGAAGCAAGAGTCTGGGCGACGGGTGTGGCGAAAGGTTCAAAGCCCGAGAGGATTTTTGCACCTGCGGGGCTGAATCACCATCACTTCCGTGATGATCCGAAAATGCATGGTCGCGGTGATGGGCCGGGAGTTCCTGCCTACTTTGAAGAAGTTGTTGCCGCAATTGGCAAGGCATCTGAAATTCTCTTGATCGGTCACGGCAATGGCAAGGCGCGAGGCATGGTGCACTTTGAAATGTATTTGCATCGCAAGCATCCAGATTTGGCAAAGAAGGTCGTTGATACCTTAGATACAAACCTCATGGGAATGACAGAGCCAGAGATTTTAAAGATGGCGCGTGATTGGTTTGATGCGCATTCACCGCTTGCACATACGGTGTAAAGATTATTGTGCGGTAGCTCTCGCGATGAGTAGATCGGCAAGTGCTGGTGTGCGGGCGAGGATGGGGCCGTGCATATAGGTGCCGATGACATTGCCTTGGACGGCGCCATCGGTCTTGCCATCGCCATTTCCGTAGCCTGATGAGACTGTGGCAAATGGTTTTGTCGAAGATCCAAGAACTGTTCTGCCGGCGTGGTTTTCAAATCCGATGAGATCTAAGTTAAAGATGGATGAGTGGGCCACGACATCGCCAACGCAACGTTCGGTCTGTCCTGCATTCGTTTCAATATCGAGAAGGCCAAGGCCATCTACCTTTTTCTCATTTGCCCAGAAGGTATTGCCGATAATTTGAAATCCAGCGCAGACAGCAAGAAGAACTGCGCCATCTGAAATTGCATCTTTCAATGCGTTATCGCGCTTCATCGCTTCGAGAGAAAGTAGCTGTGCTGCATTCTCTGCACCTCCGAGTAGATAGATATCGCCATTGCGAGGAATTAATTGATCGTAGGAAATATCAATGATGGTGGAATCTATGCCGAGGTGCTTTGCTCTGAAGGCTAATACTTCGGCGTTGCCTTGATCGCCGTATGTACCAAGTAGCTCGTTGTGAATGCGGATGATACGTAGTTGGCTCATGGTGTTACCAACTGTGTGAAGGCTGTGTATGCAGCGAGTACTTCGACATGATCGGTGGGTGCAAAGTGCGCGAAGGCCGATGCCACGCTTCTCTCTTGGGTGTTCTCGATACCTGCAACATGTAGGCGATAGTGGATGTCATGAGCACGTTCACCGCAGACGATTATTTTTTTGCCGCGTAATGCATCGAAGGAGACATCCCAGAGCCACGATGTGTCGATGCCATCGACTTCGCGGGCATTGAGAATCAGAATTATGTTCTGCCCCTTAACAGTTGCCAGTGCTTCACTCCATGATGCGGGGTTCTTCACCAGGCGAATTGAGGATGGGATACCTGAAATAGTTTTTTCAACGGCGCGCTCGAAGCTCTTGATATCAAATGTCATGGGCTTTGCACCTAATGCAGCGCCTGCAATATTGGCAAGCTCTGCATTGCGATATGCAGCAGGTCCTGGTGCGCGGTTTTCATCCGCATTGCCATTTGTTAATCCGCACGCACATGCAAAGTTTGTCTTGGTCCAACGTAGATAAATTCCGCAGGATGGACATACTGCGCCATCACTGTGGGTGCGCCCTCCGAATGAAACTCGGATGCTCTTCTTTGCCGCCGATAGTGCATATGCGACGAAGGGATCATCGGTATCGCCGATAAATGTTGTGTCGGGGGCTGTAGCGACTGCGGTGCGCCAGCGGTCTGCAACTTTCTGTACTTCATGCATGCGGTGAAGTTGATCGCGCGAGAGATTGAGCAGTAGGACAGCGCGTGGATGTGTCTGTGCAATCAAGCGCGGAAGATAGAGCTCATCAACTTCAAGGACTGCATATTGCGATGGTTGCATCAACATTGTGGCGCTACCACGATCGAGATTCGATCCGGTCTTATTGGTAACTGTTGTGCCAAGTTGGGAAATAAGTTGAGCAAGTCCACGTGTAGTCGAGGTCTTGCCGTTGGTGCCTGAGACTAAAACAATGGTGCGATTCTTTGACAGTGTGGCAAGTGCATTGGGATAGAGAGTCAGCAGGACTTTGCCCTGAATAGTTTCACCTGATCTGCGCAATATTTTCTGAGAGAGAAAGCCTGCCAATCGACTAATTGACAGGCTTACTCGCAATCTCACGGAGAGATTGTATTACTCGAGGTTAAGGAAGAACGATCTTTCCCCATGCTTCATTGATCATTGACTTTGCAGTCATATAGAGAGCAAGAAGTGATGTGAGCATTCCTGCATAGCCGCCGTATTTAACAGCGTTAGCGTGGCCTGCGCCCCAGAAACCATATGTGAGGGCAACGAGTGTGATGAAGAGAAGCAAGAACAAGACATTGAGCTGTGGGCTCAGTTTGATTGCACAGATCCACATAACAAGTGATGCGATTGCGAACATCAGAAGGAAGACACCGAGTGCACCTGGTGCTTGCACTGCAGCGTGAGATAGGAAATACCAGATTGAGAGCCAGAAGGCTCCGAAGGACATAAAGACTGTCCCTGTGAAGCCATTACCGCGCATGAATTCGAGGATTCCAACGATCAAGAGAACGATTCCGCCGTAGAAGGCAGATGTTCCCACTACTGCAGCGCCACCGGCGCCGCCCCAAAGTCCTGCATTTGCACTGCTGAGCATCATGAGCGTCACACCGAAAGCTGCCAGACCCAGTGGTACAGGATCGGCAATTCTATTTTCAGCCATGTGTCCTTCTCCTAACATTTTGATAGTCATCGTTGACCATCAGTACTTTTAATTGTCCTCTTGCAAAGGTTTTATTTAGGGAGGTTGCACCCCCTGAATGGGTGAAATATGAGGATTCTTTTTCGGTGCTCACGCTCAGGTGAGCGTGAGGAGTTTTGCTAGAGACCGCGCTTAAGGTCGCGATAGAAGTTTTCATGGGGGCCGGCCACAAGGAGTTTTATCTCCTTCTTAGTGATGACGCGATAGGCAATGAGCCATTCGAGATTATTGATTTTAAATTTGTATATAGCGATGCCTGCCAGATCGCCAACCTTTTCTTCACCTATCGCTGGATTCTTCGCAATAGTTTTCACAGCTCTATCAAGTGACTTCTTCTGGTTTGAGTGAAGTTTCTTAATGGAACGAGCAAAGCTTGGGGATTGAGTTATCTTCATTAACCGAAGGTGTATTCCTCGACCGCTTCTTCTGCATCGGCCTTCATGATTTCGCGAATAAGTGAGAATGAGAGATCTGGATTCTCTTCTGCGATGAGGGCCATGCGGAAATAGAACTCAATTTGGCGCGGTACAGAGCGATGCTCGACCGCAGCGATGCGTTTGGCATCCTCGACGAGTTCATCTGAGAGTTTTACGGTCTGTGACATGTGGGCTCCGTTCCTTTGCCAAAAGGATATCAGAAAAGGTGTCAAAAGGTTACTTTAGGCAACCTCGGTGGATATGTCAGTGGCGGGTTCTATCGTGGTGGCATGTTCACATGGTTTCGGCATAAGGCAATTGATCGCGAGTTAACAGAGTTACTAGATGAGCATGCGCGAGTGCGTGCAGATGCATCGCAAGTGCGTGATTTCTTATTGCGCGTGCTCGAGGATAATCGCAATGGTGTTGAGAAATTTAGCGATGCTGCGCTGCAACGTGCATCAGAGATCATTGATCAGGTGGGGCCGGGCGCCTTTTATTGGATGACAGATATTGCGGCACAGATGGTGGTCTTATCTGAGGCAACGTTGCATGGTCACAGCACCAATGTCAGCGTTGAACTTGGGGCAGATGCTGATGCAAATTCGATTGTTGAACTTGTGGTGCGAATTCCATAAAA
>CAIPLJ010000144.1 GCA_903865885.1 uncultured Actinomycetes bacterium
TGAATCGATGTGGTGGTAGGCCTCATTGATACCAGTCTTAAAACGAACTGCATCAAAAACGTAGAACTCAGCCTCTGGTGCAAAGAATGCCTGATCTGCAATACCTGTTGACTTCAAATAATCGACAGCCTTCTTGACTACGCCACGTGGGTCGCGTGAGTAAGGAGTGTTATCAGTTGGGTTGTGAACAGAGAAGATAATGACCAAAGTCTTCTCTAGACGGAATGGATCGATAAATGCTGATTCTGGAACTGGAAGCAACTTCATATCTGATTCGTGGATTGACTGGAATCCGCGAATTGAAGAACCATCGAACATCAGACCTTCTGTGAAGACTGCCTCGTCGAATGATTCAACCGGAACGTTGAAGTGGTGCTGAATTCCCGGAAGGTCTGTAAAGCGAACATCAACGAGCTTTACATCTTCCTTCTTGATGTATGCAAAAATTTCTGCAGAATTCTTAAACATATAGTTACTCCAATTGAGGCTGTTAAGGCCCAGCCGACTCAACATTGAGAACCGCTGATGGAGTGAAGGCTAGTTTGCTTGAGTAAAAATGTCATAATTTTGGTGTTACAGCCGTGTTACATCATCGTCGGATGGCTCACACCGAGGCTTGATATGGCGAGCGATAGGCTTACAGACATGTATCCACGCATCAGCCAGGGGCGACGCCTCCTTGGAATCACCATCGACTGGATCGCCTGCCTGGCCATTTCCATGGGCTTCTTTGCTGGGGCTGGTTCATATACCGACCGAGTTCCACATGCACGCATCCCAGTGCTCATCTTGCTCTTCGCAGAGTATGCGCTCCTTGTCGCCTTTGGGGGCGCTTCATTTGGACATCGAGTCGTAGGTTTGAAAGTTGTTCGATTTTCAGATGGGGGAGCACCCACACCGCTGCAAGCACTTATCCGTGCCGCGCTCTTGATGCCATTAATAACTGCAATAACCTTCGATGAAAACGGTCGCGGAATTAATGAACGTTTTTCCAATACAGTGCTGGTTAATACAAGGAGCCAAAGGTGAGGAAAATGGGATTCATTCTCGCCCTTTTAGTCATCATCAGTTCATCCCAGAGTTCCTTCGCAACCGGTTCTGGAAATAGATATCAGTCCGCTCAAGCAGGTGTTAGCTATCGCATTTTTCAACCTGGATCAACCGGAGATTTAATCCTTCGGTCTTTCACAATGCAATCTTGTGGGGCGAAGAATGAAAAGTGGTTGGCTGCTATCTATGGCGAAGATCGCTCAGTTCAATTCCTAGAAACCGATTCCAAGGTTAAATGCTCGAATCCTGGTCTTGGGGTGAAAGTTGCCACCGCTTCAATTAATGGGAATACGGCAACGATTGTAGCTTTCTGCGATCCATCGAATAGGAGACAATGGAAAAACTGTAAAACCTCAGATATCCACAACTTTGGCGGTTACGCGATGTGGAAAGTCCCATCTGCGAAGTCACTTCACGGTACGGAAATCGAAGTCTTAGTCTCTGGTTTAACCTATGAAGATTTGCTTAAGCTCGCTAGAGGGATGAAACCTGTCAGCTTTTAATTCTGGATTGAGTGTAAAACTCTTCACAAATCTCAGAGAATCTGCTTTTCTTTCACTCCATCTAATTCAAGGAGAGAAAAATGGCACAAGTAGTAGAGCGCACTGTCTGGCGCATTCATCACGGCAAGCATGCAGAAGTAACTGCATTTGTAAATGAGTTTAAGCGTCTAGTTCTTAAACTGGGAATTAGTAAAGTAGAGATACATTCTGGACTGGCCGGCAAAGACGTTGGCTGCATAATCATGCATCAGTACTTTAAAAACGCTGAAGATAATGGAAGATTAAACGATGCCTTCGGTAAGGATCCAGATATTGAAGCTCATTTTAAGAAGATGCAAAGCCAGCCTCAGATGGCGGATTTTATTTCGCATGACATGTATGTAGTGGAAGAGTAATTTGAAATGGCTAAGAGAGTATTTGTAAATTACTACTTCCGCACCAAATATGGGCAAGGTGCGAAAGCTGATGCCTATATTGAAGAGATTAAGGCTGAGGCGTTGAAACTAGGAATCCAGGAAGTTCGCGTTGGTAACGTTGAAATCGGCCACTATTCCCCATCTACATCTTTCTCGCTTACATTCGAAAGCGCAGATGCTTTTGGCAAGCAATGGGGAGGTGGCTCGGAATTTGAAGCCAAAAGTGCTGGTTGGCGCGCGCTATGGAAGAGAATAAATAGCGAACCTAATCAAGTCCTTGAGCGCCTTGGTTCAGATCTAATCTACGAAGACTAGAAGTTATAACCGCTTAACGGAGCTTCGTGCCCTTTGGAAGTGGTCCTCGTGGAATTGGCATAGACATTCCGCCGACTGCTTTCAAACGGGCGCGAACTTCGCGCATCTGATGAGCAGATAACTTCTTAGGAAGCTTTGTCAGGTGCTTCTGTAATTTACGAATTGAAACCTGTCCTGGGCCATCGCCAACTAGTACTTCAATAACTGGAACGCCAGGTGCGAAACGTTCAGCCTTCTTCTTCTCATCTTGCATCATCTGCTGAACTGCGTGGCCACCTTCACCAGTAATTACAATTCCTGCGCGACCAACGCTGCGGTGGACCATATCTTGCTGCTTGTTAACGGCAACGGCAGGAGTTGTTGTCCATCCTTTACGGATAGCCATGAGAACGCTTGCACCTGCTCCAATTTGTCCTTCAATGGAGGCATATGCAGCAGTTCCGGCAATACGAGTGAAGAAGAACATTGTTGCAAGCGCTGCAAGAGGAATTGTGACGAAGCCTCCGTAGACGGGGTGTCCCAATACGAAGCCCAGAGTGACACCGGTAATGAGAACTACAAGGAATATCAAAACAAGTGCAACACCGATCCAAGGCTTCACGCTCTTCGTGACATTGTAAGCATCACGGAAGGTTTGGAAACGAGGAGTCTTAATCTTGGCTTCTTTATTCTTCTTCTTAAACATGTTGGTTAGTTTAGGGGAGCA